>CANCCJ010000057.1 GCA_947374535.1 Comamonadaceae bacterium
GCAGGGACCAAGACCAATCACATTCCCTACAAAGGTCAATCACAAGCGATGACCGATTTGGTCGGTGGGCAACTCGCCTATATGTTTAGCCCAGTTCAAAATGCCTTGCCCTACATTCAGCAAGGGCGCATTCGTGCGCTGACCATGGCTGCTTCCCAACGTAACCCCAATTTGCCACAAGTGCCTTCGCTGGCAGAAGGTGGTTACAAGGGCGTGGACTTAGCCAATTGGTTTGCGGTCTATGCACCTGCTGGCACACCGCCCGCAATTGTGAGAAAGCTCAACGCGGCATTTGTGCAGGTAGGCAAAACACCTGAGATGAAAGCCAAGTTTGAAAAGCTAGGCTTCGAGCCTTTTTTCACCACGTCTGAAGATGGCACAGATTTCATGCGCGCCGAGTTGGTGCGCTGGGCTCGCGTGGCGGCTTATGCAGGCATCAAAGCAGAATAACGAGAACACCATGACAACACAACTTTTAGCAGACCTCGCCCTCGCCAACCACATCTTGGTCAACGAAGGCGTGCTGGATGGCTTTGGCCACATCAGCGCACGCAACCCACAAAATCCTGAGCGCTTCTTCATCGCACGCAGCATGGCGCCTGCACTGGTGGAGGTGGAGGACATCGTCGAGGTGGACTTGGACGGCAACGTGCATGACGCCCAAGGTCGCCGCACCTATGTGGAGCGTTTCATCCACAGCGCCATCTACAAAGCGCGCCCTGATGTGATGTCGATCGTCCACAGCCATTCACCAGCAGTTATTCCGTTTGGCGTCACGGGTGCGCGCTTGCGCCCTATTTGCCACATGAGTGGCTTTTTAGGTGCGTTGACACCCGTTTATGAAATTCGTCACAGCGCAGGTGAGAACTCCGACTTGTTGATCAGCAACCAAGCCTTGGGTGAGTCTTTGGCCGCAGTGCTCGGTCAATCCAATGTGGCACTCATGCGTGGGCACGGCAGTGTGACCGTGGGTAACGCCATCCAACAAGCTGTGTTTCGTGCCATCTATACCGAGAGCAACGCCCGCCTGCAAAGTGAAGCCTCGCGTTTCGGTGAAATCACTTTCCTCACAGACGCAGAAGCCAAAGCGACCTCCGATATGAATGACAGACACCTCGACCGGCCTTGGGAAATGTGGAAACGCAAGGCCCTAAAAAGGGGCTAAAAACTTAAACTTGTCTGTTTCTGCCTAGGACTTTCCCGAGTGGGAACTGTCTCTAGAATGTGAAATTCCAAACGACCACTTACTCTGGAGCTTCACATGAAAAAGCATTTCCTCACCCTCGCTGTGACGGCCCTGTTGGCAGGCAGCGCGTTTGCGCAAGCCAATGACACCCTCGCCAAAGTCAAAGCTGCGGGCTCAATCACCATGGGTGTGCGCGATTCTTCGGGCGCTTTGTCTTACACCTTGGGTGACGGCAAGTATGTGGGCTACCACGTTGAAATTTGCCAACGCATCATCGCCAACGTTGAAAAAACAGTGGGCAAAAAGCTGACCGTGAATTACACCCCTGTGACTTCACAAAACCGCATCCCTTTGGTCGAGAACGGCACAGTCGACATCGAGTGCGGCTCCACCACCAACAACGAAGCCCGCCAGAAACAAGTGGCCTTTGCCTTCACCACTTACGTGGAAGAAGTGCGCATTGCGGTGCGTGCCAACTCGGGTATCACCACGATCGCTCAGTTGAACGGCAAGAACGTGGCGACCACCACCGGCACCACCTCTGTGCAACTGTTGCGCAAGAACGAACGCGCCACGGGCGTGGACTTCAAAGAAGTGTTCGGCAAAGACCACGCAGACAGCTTCTTGTTACTCGAATCTGGCCGCGCTGATGCGTTTGTGATGGACGGCCAAATCTTGGCGGGCAACATCGCCAACTCCAAAGCCCCTGCTGACTTCAAAATCGTGGGCGAAGTGTTGAACGTCGAACCCATCGCCATCATGTTCCGCAAGGACGACCCAGCTTTCAAGAAATTGGCTGACGAGACCATTGCTGGTTTGGCCAAGTCTGGCGAACTCGCCAAGCTTTACGACAAGTGGTTCGTGCAAGCTATCCCTCCCAAGAACATCAAGCTCGGCATGCCTGCCAGCGATGCGAACAAGGACGCTTGGAAAAACTTGAACGATAAGCCTGTCGAAGCCTACGCCAAGAAGTAATTTCAGAAAACCTTAAAACGCACGACATACATGACACTCGATTGGCAGGTTTTTCTTCAGGACGACGGTGGGGGAAGAACCTACCTCGAGTGGATGTTTGATGCCTGGGGCTGGACGCTTTCAGTCGCGGGCAGTGCCTGGGTCGTGGCCATGGTGTCGGGCTGCCTGATGGGTGTTCTGCGCACCTTGCCCCAAGACACACGTTTGAATGTTTGGTTAGCGAGATTCGCCAACGCGTGGGTGGAGCTGTTTCGCAACATTCCCGTGTTGGTCCAAATTTTTCTCTGGTACTTTGTATTGCCGAAGATTTTTCCGGCCATGCAACAAGTGCCGGGGTTTGTGTTGGTGGTGTTGGGCCTAGGCTTCTTCACCTCCTCACGCGTGGCGGAGATGCTGCGCGCCGGTATTCAAGCCATGCCTCGCGGTCAGCGTTACGCAGCCATGGCCATGGGCTTTACCACTTGGCAAACGTATCGCTATGTGCTGTTGCCTATTGCGTTTCGCACCATTTGGCCGCCGCTCACCAGCGAATCGATGAATTTGCTCAAAAACTCATCGGTGGCCTTTGCGGTGTCGATTGCCGAGCTCACCATGTACGCCATGCAAGTGCAAGAAGAAACCTCGCGCGGCATTGAGGTGTACTTGGCCGTGACAGCGCTGTACACCGTGTCTGCCTTTGCGGTGAATCGTGTGATGGCCTTCGTCGAGCGCCGCATGCAAATCCCTGGCCTCGTGGTCGCGGGCAATGTCGGCGGGGGGCACTGAACATGAGCGCACTCGATTTTTCGTTCATCGAATGGGACATCTTCAACAAGTTTGTGTTGAAGGGCATGCTCTTTAGCGTGGAGCTGACCCTCATCGCCACCATCGGCGGCATCGTGTTTGGTACCCTGCTTGCACTCATGCGCTTGTCGGGCAACAAAGCCTTAGAACTACCCGCCGTCATTTATGTGAACGGCATGCGCTCCATCCCCTTGGTGATGGTGATTTTGTGGTTCTTCTTGCTGATCCCGTTTTTGATTGGCCGCTCCATTGGCGCTGAGTTGTCGGCCACCATCACCTTTGTGGCGTTTGAAGCGGCGTACTTCAGCGAGATCATGCGTGCGGGCATCCAGTCCATCCCTCGTGGTCAGGTCATGGCCGGTCAAGCTTTGGGCATGACCTACGGCCAAAACATACGCCTCATTGTGTTGCCGCAAGCCTTTCGCAACATGATTCCCGTGTTGCTCACGCAAACCATCATCTTGTTCCAAGACACCTCGCTGGTCTACGCCATTGGTGCGTATGACTTACTCAAAGGCTTTGTCACCGCAGGCAAGATTTATGGCCGCGTGGAAGAGGTCTACATCTTGGCCGCCTTGGTGTATTTCGTGATTTGTTTTGGCCTCTCGGCCCTCGTGCGTCGCTTGCAAGCGCGCATTGCCATTATTCGCTAAGCGTTAGTTACGCTGGAGTTCATCGTGATTGAATTAAAAAATGTGTCCAAGTGGTACGGCTCCGTTCAGGTGCTGAACAACTGTTCCACCAACATCCAAAAGGGTGAAGTGGTGGTGGTTTGCGGCCCTTCCGGCTCGGGCAAATCCACCCTCATCAAAACCATCAACGCCTTGGAGCCTTTCCAACAAGGCGAGATCATGGTCGACGGCATTGCTGTGCATGGCAAAGACACCAACCTGCCTAAACTGCGCAGTCGCGTGGGCATGGTGTTTCAGCACTTTGAGCTGTTCCCCCATTTGTCAGTGACCGAGAACCTGACCATTGCCCAGCAAAAGGTGTTGGGCCGCAGCGAAGAAGAAGCGCATGCGCACGGCCTGAAGTACTTGGATCGCGTGGGCTTGATGGCGCACAAAGACAAGTTTCCCGGCCAGCTCTCGGGCGGCCAACAACAACGCGTGGCCATCGCCCGTGCTTTGAGCATGGACCCCATCGTGATGTTGTTTGACGAGCCCACCTCAGCACTCGACCCCGAAATGGTGGGCGAGGTGTTGGACGTCATGGTGGACTTGGCGAATGAGGGCATGACCATGATGTGCGTGACACACGAAATGGGCTTTGCACGCAAAGTGGGTAGCCGCGTGATCTTCATGGATGTGGGCGGCAAGATTTTGGAAGACTGCTCGAAGGATGAGTTTTTCAACCACCCAGAAAATCGTCAGCCACGCACCAAAGAGTTCTTGAACAAAATCTTGGCGCATTAAGCTAATTGGGTTCAGAACCTAATTAGCTTGGCTTTGTTTGTGTTTGAAAGGCGTCTCTTTATGGGACGCCTTTTTCTTTGTTGCTTTTTTGCTCGCAAAGGTTTCTCGCCGGAGAGAGTTGCGCAGCTTGGGTGCGGCGGCTTCCTCATGCTGGAGTACCAGAAATCGTCAGCCGCCGCACCCAAGCCGCGCAACTGTCGATAAACAACAGTCCAAACTAAACTTTTGTAGGCCGCAGTCTGTGGGTAGAGGGCATGGGCAGGTGACGATTTCTGGTACCCCAGCATGAGGAACCTGCCCATGCCCTCTGCCCACAGCGAGCCCAGAAACAAAAAAGCGACAATCTACGCATGACGCAACAACTCACCATCACAAAACCCGACGACTGGCACCTGCATGTGCGCGATGGCGCTGCCCTGAACACCGTGGTGCCCCATACCGCCGCCGAATTTGGCCGCGCCATCATCATGCCCAACCTCAAGCCGCCCGTCACCACAGCGGTGCAAGCGCTTGCGTACAAACAACGCATCTTGGCCGCCGTTCCGAAAGGCGTGAGCTTCGAGCCATTGATGACGCTCTACCTCACCGACAACTTGCCCGCCGACGAAATCGCCCGTGCCAAAGATGCAGGTGTGGTCGCCGCCAAGCTTTACCCGGCTGGTGCCACCACCAACAGCGATGCTGGCGTGACCGACCTGCGCAAGACCTACCCAACCCTCGAAGCGATGCAAAAGGCGGGCATGTTGTTGTTGGTGCACGGTGAAGTCACCAGCCCCGACATTGACTTGTTTGACCGCGAAGCGGTGTTCATCGACACCCAGCTCATCCCCCTGCGCAAAGATTTTCCTGAACTCAAAATTGTGTTTGAGCACATCACTACCGCCGAAGCCGCGCACTACGTGGCCGACAGCGACAAGTACACGGGCGCCACCATCACCGCGCACCACTTACTCTACAACCGCAACGCCATCTTCACGGGTGGCATTCGTCCACACTACTACTGCTTGCCCGTGTTGAAGCGCGAGACACATCGCCAAGCTTTGGTGAAAGCTGCCACCAGCGGCTCACCCAAATTCTTCTTGGGTACCGACAGCGCACCACACCCCGCACAGCTCAAAGAACACGCCACCGGATGCGCGGGTTGCTACACCGCGCACGCGGCCATGCCCATGTATGCCGAAGCGTTTGACAATGCAGGCGCGCTCCACAAGCTCGAAGGCTTCGCCAGTTTTTACGGCGCAGATTTCTATGGTTTGCCACGCAACACCGGCACGATCACCCTGCGCAAAGAAAGCTGGACACCGCCCGAAAGTTTTGCGTTTGGCGAGGCAGACTTGAAGCCCCTGCGTTCTGGCGAGGCATTGCCTTGGCGCGTGGTTTAAGTCCCAACACAGAAGGCTTTGCAGGCGCTGTCTTAGCCGAGATTGATTGGTCTCAACCGTGGTTCGCGCCTTGGCGCGAACTCGGTGAGGCCACGGCGCAACTAGCGCTACAGCAGCAAAGCGTTGCCGAAGCCCTGAACGAAAGAACATACACAGCCAAGCGCGAGGCCAGCGCGGGCTCGGGTGATATTGCGAGCGCAGCGAGCGTGAACACGACCCGTGCGGGCCTCGTGCTTGGCGATGCCAACGAAGTCAAGTTCGTCGCCCAATCAGCCCTACCCGAAGGTCAAGCCTACGAAGACTTCATCTTCAAAACTGCACAAGTCCCCACACGCGACGGCCTGCATGATTTTTTCAACGGCCTGTGCTGGCATCGCTTTCCACTGGCCAAACGCCGCCTGAACCAACTCCAAGCCGCAGAAATCGAAGCCCAAGGTGTTCGCGACACCCGCGGTCCTGTGCGCGATGCACTCACATTGTTTGATGAAAACGTGGTGCTGATGCATGCGCCCGATGAGGTGTGGGCTGCGTTACAAGCGCGTGATTGGCTGAGGCTATTTGTGGACTTGCGTGCGCAATGGCAGCAGGTGCACCTCGTGTTGTTTGGTCATGCTTTGCTTGAAAAACTTGTCATGCCCTACAAATCCATCACGGCTCATGTGTACCGCGTGGACAGTGAAGTGAATCCGCACGACGAAGCTTGGCTGGATGCGTGGCTGGTGCAAGATCTGCAATCAGCCAAATTAGCCACCAAGCCTTACGAACCATTGCCTGTATTGGGCGTGCCAGGTTGGTGGTCGGCTAATGCTGAGCGGGCTTATTACGAGGACGCAAACGTATTTCGCCCCAAGCGCGATGTTGTTGCAAAGCCATCGACATAGTCTGCGAAATAAAGCGCCAAAGCGGCACATCGCTTTGCCTAACTTTCGTGTGGTTTTTAAAAGCTGTGGAATTGAATTGCAAGAATTCACCCCTACCATTCACAACCGCGGACGTTTGTATTCCCCGCTGAAAAGGAAACTATGAAACGCATTCTTCTGTTCGTCCTCACCAACCTCGCCGTCATGGTGGTGCTGGGGGTCGTCGCCAGTTTGCTAGGCGTCAATCGCTATCTCACCGCTAACGGCCTGAATCTATCTGCCTTGCTGGGCTTTTCGCTCATCATGGGTTTTGGTGGTGCCATTATTTCGCTCTTGATGAGCAAGCCCATGGCCAAGTGGAGCACGGGCGCCCACGTCATCAATCAACCCGCCAACCAAGACGAAGCTTGGCTGGTCAGCGTGGTTCAGCGCTTGTCTGAACGCGCTGGCATTGCCATGCCCGAAGTGGCCATCTACGAAGGTGAGCCCAACGCCTTTGCAACCGGCGCCTTTAAAAACTCGGCCTTGGTGGCTGTGTCTACCGGCTTGTTGCAGGGCATGACCAAAGAAGAAATTGAAGCCGTGTTGGGCCATGAAATTGCTCACGTTGCCAATGGCGACATGGTCACGCTCACGCTCATCCAAGGTGTGCTCAACACCTTTGTGGTGTTCTTGAGTCGTGTCATTGGCTACTTTGTCGATGGCATGTTGCGCAGCAAAGACGACGAATCTACAGGTCCCGGCATGGGCTACTACATCACCAGTTTTGTGCTCGACATCGTGCTGGGCTTTGTCGCCAGCATGATCGTGGCGTGGTTCAGCCGCTACCGCGAGTTCCGCGCAGACGAGGGCTCGGCGCGACTCTTGGGCAACAAGCAGCCCATGATCAACGCCTTGGCCCGTTTAAATAGCATGCAAGCCGGTGACTTGCCGCCCAGTGTGGCAGCGATGGGTATTACCGGTGGTTTGGGCAAGTTGTTTGCTTCGCACCCACCGTTGGAAGAGCGCATTACTGCGCTGCAAGCGGCGCGCTGATTTTTGAGCACGCCTCAATCCCCATGGACGGTCGCCCCCGCGCAAGCCGTGGTGACCATTGCCATTCAACCTGCGGCTGAACTCACGCCTGCGCAAAAGCGTTTCAACACCTTGCTGGCGCGTGTGTCGGCGTTGTCTGATTCCATCGCCACGCTAGAGGCCTTGTCTACGCAGCACCGCAGCAGCCACTTAACAGCCATGAGTGCGTTGAAAAACCAAGAAGATGTCGCCCGCAAAAATCTCTTGTTGTTTTTAGATGGCCGCTTGCACCTAGCCGAGCTCACAGCCTCGCACCGGCGCAGCGCCACGCAAATCATTCTTGCGCTGTGTGAAGCGCTAGAGCACAAGAAAGACGGCCAAGTGCAAGCCATCTTCAACCAGCATTACAGCGAAGAAGACGCACAAGCTTTGACTGAAGAAGCGCGAGCAGGAGCCGAACATGCCAAAGCCGTGTTTGAAGATTTGTTTGGCAAACCCTTGCACGGCGCAGACGACTTGCACACCGCAGAGGCGGTGTTTGAAGCAGGCCTGCGCCAATACCGCGAACAGCAGCAGCGACTCGAAGACAAACGCCAAGCCAAAAAGGCCAAGAAAAAACCAGCCGCCCGTCAGCTCAAAGACGCGCAGCAAAAGATGGATGCCAACACCGCGCTGCGCACCGTGTATCGGCAACTCGCCAGCGCCCTGCACCCCGACCGCGAACCCGACGAGGCCGAGCGTTTACGCAAGACTGCGCTGATGAGCGAAGTCAACGCCGCGTATGACCGCAAGAACTTGTCGGAGCTGCTCAAGCTGCAATTGCAAATTGCGCAGATCGACAGCGCAGCTTTGAGTCGTATCGCTGACGACAAACTCAACGCGATGTGTCTGCTGCTCAAAGAGCAAGTGGAGGCGCTTGAAGAAGACGAAGCACAAGCCCAGTTTGAAATTCGTCACTACCTTGGTGTGAATGAGTTAGACCACATCAGTGCTGAGAGCTTGGTGCGCGCTTTGGCAATTCAATTGCGCGACAAAGAACATGAGGTTCATGCGCTCGAGCGTGACCTGCGCCGCATCCAAAACGAAGCAGAGTTGAAACGCTGGCTCAAAGAGCAAGCACAGTTGGCCAAAGAGGCTCGGGCTGAGCTGACGGATTTGGATCGGTTATTGGGGCGTTAGCCCGCAATATCGGGCTCTACCAGTTTGGCCAATTGCTCCAGCGACTCTTGCCAGCCGAGGTAACACATCTCAAGTGGAATCACTTCTGGAATGCCTGTTTGGGTCACGTTTAACTCAGTACCGCACAGCACCGGCTTGATCGACACCGTCACCTCCAGCACGCCGGGCAAGTTGGTGTCTTCAAACTTGTCGGTGTAGCGGATGCGTTCGTTGGGCACCAGCTCAAGGTACTCACCACCAAACGAATGGCCGTTGCCACTGCCAAAGTTATAGAACGACATGCGAAAGCTACCGCCTACTTTTGCATCGAGGTGATGCACGGTGCAAGTAAAACCATAAGGCGGCAACCACTTAGCCAAAGCGCTGGCTTCGAGAAAAGCGCGATAAACCTTCTCAGGCGGCGCTTTTAAAACGCGGTGTAAATGAACGCTTCGACTCGACATGTCTAATTCCTTTAGAAAATTACCAACTGCTTTTGGCGTTGCAACACTCAAACAGGCAAGTAACCTTCCACCGACAAGTACCGCTCACCCGTGTCGTAGTTAAAGCCAAGTACGGTGGCACCCTCTGGAATCTCTGGCAGTTTCTGTGCAATGGCAGCCAACGTAGCGCCTGAGGAGATCCCGACCAACAAGCCTTCTTCAGCCGCGCTGCGACGGCCCATTTCGCGGGCTGCATCGGCTTCGACCTGAATCACACCATCGAGCAACGCGGTGTCTAAGTTTTTAGGAATGAAGCCTGCGCCAATGCCTTGAATGGGGTGGGGCGCAGGTGCACCGCCTGAGATGACGGGTGAGGCCGTGGGCTCCACCGCATACACCTTCAAATGGGGCCACTTGGCCTTGAGCACTTTAGCTGTGCCCGTTAAGTGGCCACCGGTGCCGACACCGGTGATGAGCACATCCACACCATCGGGAAAGTCCGCGATGATTTCTTGTGCGGTGGTGCGTGCGTGCACGTCAATGTTGGCGGGGTTTTCAAACTGCTGTGGAATCCAGGCGCCTGGTGTTTGAGCTGCCAGTTCTTCAGCGCGTGCAATGGCACCTTTCATGCCTTTTTCGCGAGGCGTCAAATCGAACGATGCGCCGTAGGCCAGCATCAAGCGGCGACGCTCAATGCTCATGCTGTCGGGCATGACCAAAATCAGTTTGTAACCTTTGACGGCCGCCACCATCGCGAGGCCAACGCCGGTGTTACCCGAGGTGGGCTCGATGATGGTGCCGCCTGCTTTGAGCGCGCCGGACTTTTCAGCCGCTTCGACCATCGCCAATGCGATGCGGTCTTTGATGGAGCCACCGGGGTTGGTGCGCTCGGATTTGACCCACACCTGATGCGTGTTGCCAAACAGGCGGTTGATGCGGATGTGCGGCGTGTTGCCGATGGTGTCTAAAACGCTGCTGGCTTTCATGGGTTGCTCCTAGAAGAAATGATGTGTCGTGCGACGGCTTCGCCTACTTTAATGCCATCTACCCCTGCTGACAAAATGCCGCCCGCATAACCCGCACCTTCGCCTGCTGGGTACAGGCCCCTAAGGTTGGGGCTTTGCAAGCTGTCGTCTTCGCGGGCGATGCGCAGGGGCGATGAGGTGCGGGTCTCGACCCCCGTCATCACTGCGTCGTGCATGTCAAAGCCTTTGATTTTTCGGCCAAACATGGGCAGTGCTTCGCGCATGGCGTTGATGGCGTAGTCGGGCAAAGCGCTGTTGAGACTGACCATCTTCACGCCCGGTTTGTAGGAAGGCGCCACACTGCCTAGCGCCGTAGACGCACGGTCGGCCACAAAGTCGCCCACCAGTTGCGCGGGAGCTTCGTAGGTGCTGCCGCCCAGTGTGTAGGCATGGGCTTCGAGTTGGCGTTGCAGCACCAAGCCTGCGAGAGGGTGGTAGCCGCCGGGCGCATCGTGGGTGGTGTGGCGCACGGTGTTGCCCATCTCTTGACCAAGCTCGGCTTCAAACGCGGCGGGGTCGGTGGGGTAGTCGCTCGGGTCAATGCCCACCACGATGCCTGCGTTGGCATTGCGCTCGTTGCGTGAGTATTGGCTCATGCCGTTGGTCACCACGCGACCTGCTTCGCTGGTGGCCGCTACCACGGTACCTCCGGGGCACATGCAAAAGCTGTACACGGCACGGCCATTCCTGGCGTGGTGCACCAGCTTGTAATCGGCCGCACCCAGCAGTGGGTGGCCTGCGTGCTGGCCCCAGCGTGCGCGGTCAATCACGCCTTGCGGGTGCTCGATGCGTACACCCACCGAGAAGGGCTTGGCTTCCATCGCCACGGCATGGCGGTGCAGCATGGTGAAGGTGTCGCGCGAGCTGTGACCCAGCGCCATCACCACATGATGGGCGGGGAGTGTGTAGGTGTCGCCCGTGGCGTGGTTGTGAATGCGCAGGGCTTGAATAGCACGGTGGGATGACGCGCCACCAGACGTGTGGTCGTATTCGATATCCACCACGCGTTGCTCAAAGCGCACCTCGCCCCCCAAGCGGATGATCTCTTCGCGCAGCCCCTCCACCACCTTCACCAGCTTGAACGTGCCGATGTGCGGGTGCGCGGCGAACAAAATTTCTTCGGGTGCACCAAAGCGCACAAACTCGTGCATCACCTTGCTGCCCAAGTGGCGCGGGTCTTTGATTTGGCTGTACAGCTTGCCGTCCGAGAAGGTGCCTGCACCGCCTTCGCCAAACTGCACATTGCTTTCGACGTTCAATATTTTTTTGCGCCACAAGCCCCAGGTGTCTTTGGTGCGTTGACGCACGGTGGTGCCGCGCTCAATCACGATGGGCTTGAAACCCATTTGCGCCAACACCAGCGCCGCAAAAATGCCGCAGGGGCCAAAGCCCACCACCACGGGACGTTCGCCTTCGTTTTCCCCCCAGTCGCCCGATGCGTGTGCAGGCGCTTGCCACGTCATGTCTGGCGTAGGTTGGATGTGCGAGTTCTTGTCGTACTTGGTCAGCAACTCTGCTTCTTGCAATGCATCCACCAAGCTGAGGTCCACGATGTAGACCACCAACAAGTTTTGTTTGCGGGCGTCAAAGCTGCGTTTGAACACATCTAGCGTGGCGATGGCCTCTGTAGACACACCCAAAGCTTCAGCCGCTAAAGCGCGCAGTGCCTCAAGGGGGTGTGGCGGTAGTTGGCGATCTGCCTCGGTTTCCGCAGGTGCATCGGCGGCGCGACGTTCTTCCACGGGGAGTGCAGAGAGTGGGAGTTTGAGTTCTGAGAGTCGAATCATGGCGTGTGCGGCCCGTGTTTATCGGGCAAGTCATGTGAGTGGAACAATTATCGATGACTTCGTTGACCCACAAAAAACCCGCCACGGTAACGTAGCGGGTTTTGATTATTAAATTATTAACTGACTCAGTCAGCAGAAGACTTAGAAGCGGTAGCCAACACGAATCACATAGTCTGTCGTGTTCAATTTAAGGTCACCTGTCGTGGTGATCCCAGTTGCGGCACCTGAACCTGCAAATGAGACGGTTGTCTTAATTGGTAAATAGCTCACAGAACCATTGATGCTCCACTTGTCATCAATGTTGTAAATCATGCCAGCGTTGTAAACAGGAACCCAAGATGAGGTCAAACTCACACCGCTACCCGCGAAACCTTTCACTTCAGGATCAGCCAAATTGGCTTCTACAGAATTGAAAGAAACATACGACATACCCAAACCCAGATAAGGGCGAACTTTATCTGCAGGTGTGTTGAAGAAATACTTGGCGACAACTGCAGGTGTCAGTGCCTTTGCTGTGGCACCCGCTGGGTGAGACTTGAGCGTTCCGTTGGGCGTTGCAAGATCAAGCGTCAATTTGGGTGGAATACCAATCGTGACTTCGGCACCCACATTGTCCGTATACATGTGTAACCAACTTGCGGACAAAGTTGTCACGCTGTTTGCTGTGGCAGAAGCGCCCACCAACTTACCTTGCAATACTGGGGCCACTGGCGTGCCAGACGAGCTGAACGTCCCCACGCCCACATCTGAATTGATGGATGCAAGACCCAAACTAAAAATGTTGTCACCTGCTTTTTGAGCAAAGGCACCTGATGCAGCGACCAAGGCAGCACAAGCCAAGGCAATTTTTGAAATAGAAGTCATTTTCGTCTCCGATATTTTGTTTTTGAAATCAAAAAGCCCCATCTCTTTTGCAAGGGATGGGGCTTTGCATGTTACTAAAATCTTAACTGGCTAAGCCAGCTTGGGAATTAGAACCAGTGTTGGAAACCAACAGCCAAAGTCTTGACTTCTGAACCAGCACCCACTGCAGCCGCTGATGTGTAGTTGCCACCGTTCATGTTGTAAGTACCTGCTGCATCATTCTTGATGACGTGAAAAGCAGTGTACAAGTGAGTACGCTTACTCAAACGCTTCAAGCCACCCAAGGTGTAGCCTTTTGCGCCGTTTTCTGTTTCAGCAGTAGAGTTGCTGAATGTACGCTTGCCTTGCTTGCCGTATTGAGCGACCAACACGTAGCCATTGCCAGCATCGTGATGTGACACGATACCCCAGCCTTTGTCTTTCTCTGTGGCTGTGTCAGTGGCATTGGAACGCTTGTGTTCCCACGCTTGGAAAGAGATCAAGCTCTCACCGCCGTACTTGTAACCCACGCCGTATTTAACAGCGTCACGGCTAGCACGTGAACCAACAGCAGCAGCAGCAGTACCAGCGAAGCCTGCCAACTGGTAGTTAGATCCAGCCTGAACAGGTGTAGTGCTCTTAGAAGTTTGGTAGTCGATCATGCCAACGATTTGGCCTTGGGTGTAGAGGGCTTTGAAACCGCTGTACTTGCCACTTGGGCTAGCAGCTGCTTCACCAGCGGAGGCTGCAGAAGTGATGTCAAAGCCGCTTTTGCCCATGTAGCCTGTGTAGACTTCAGAACCAGCGAATGCGCCCAAATCTGCGCCAGCAACCACTTTGATCATGTTTTCACCGCGTGTGGTGTATTGACCCACACCGCCAGTCACAAAGTTAGTCAATGTGTCTGAACCAACCAAGTTAGAACCCACTTGATTCAACTCGCCTTGTGTCCACCACACGTTTTGGCGACCCAAGCGCAGTTCAGCTGTGTTGTTACCAATGTAAGCACGACCTTCGCGTGAGCAGAAGCCTGCCGTATTGGCGTTGGGCGTATCCGCTTGGCCAGTGAAGCCGCCGTTGTCGATGTTGATACCAGTTTCGCAGTACACGCCAGCCTTCAAGCCGCCACCCAAGTCTTCTTGCGCAGCGAAAGTGATGCGTGAAGATGTGTCAGCTACACGAGTGCGTTTAGCGACATTCTCCGCTGGGTTAGTAGCACCTGTGGCTTCAAAAGAAGACACGTCCATGCTGGCACGGCCAGTCAAAGTCACGAATGACTGTGCAAATGCAGAAGTAGCTGCCAAAGCAGCAAGTGCAACGAGGGTTTTTTAATTTTTGAATCAAAAAATATTTATAAGTATATGATTTAAATATGTTTAATGACTAAAATCATCTGAAGTACATAAATTAATAAAGTTATGAACTTTGATGGCGTGATATCAGTTAGGATAATTTATGTATTCAAAAGTATTATTCTTAACAAGGGACAAGCAAGGTGTCGGTTGGAAGTATTTATCTAAAGCCTATGACTGAACTATTCACATTGCCCAGAGGCGCTGACAACGATGCGTACTTTTTTTCGCCTCGGGTTCGTAATGCGCCTATCAAAGCCAGCCTGACATGCATTGAAGGCTTGCCGAAGAAGTTAAAAATTTACAGAATTTCTGGCAGTAAATATTGGCAACTGCGGTTTTACAACCAAGGGCGATACATCACGCAAAGTCTAAAAACTACCGATTTTGAGCAAGCGCAGGAGTTGGCGAAAGCCTTTTTTCATGACTTGGCAGTTTCAGGCGCGTATGTTCCGCCCATCACCAAGTCAGCAGATCTCACGCATTTGCAAAATCAGCAGCTGCTACATGATGTGATTGCGGAGGTTTTGTCGCATGAACTGGAGAAAGTTCATCGTGATGAAATCAAACACGGCTCATATGTGATGAGCAAAATCAGGTTAGAGGGTTTGATTTTTGACTTCTTCAAGAATCATTTGTTGAACAAAATTGACATCGAAGTTTTAGAACGGTTCATTGCTTTTCTGACACTGCAAAAGCTATCGCCTTCAACAATGCAAGGCTACATTGCACAAGCAAGAAAAGTCTTACGCTTGTTACACCGTAAAAAAATTCTCAAGAGTATTCCTGAGTTTCCACCGCTCAAGACCCAGCCAAATTCTCGAGGCGCTTTCACGATCACTGAATATAAAAATATTCTGCGTAAATCTAAAGAGCTGAGGTGCTGTACATATGCTGATTGGCAGCGAGGGCACAAGATATGGATCAAGAGTGATTACCACCAAATGCCTGTGGAAATGAATTGGTTGATCCGGTTCATGGTCTATACGTTTGTGCGTCCTGGAGATATTCGTCAAATCAAGAATAAGCACATTGAAATTATCCGTAGTACGTATCTCTATTTGCGTCTGAATTTGCCAGAAGTCAAACGACACAAGGCCGCAACTGTGAGTTTGCCATCGGCCGTACGAATTTATTTGGCGCTGCTGGACTATCAGCGTTCGCGTGGTTACGGAAAACCTGACGATTACGTTTTTTTTCCAGAGGTGGTCAATCGGCGCGCTGTGCTAGATATTGCAGGTTGGTGTTTCAATTGGATCTTGAATGATCTTGATTTGAAAGCTGGCCCGCATGGCACGGATCGATCTTTGTACAGTTTGCGTCACACGGCAATCACGTTTCGACTGATATATGGTGGCAACATTGATTTACTGACTTTGGCGCGTAACGCGCGAACATCGGTGGAGATGATTGAAAAATTTTATGCAAGCACGTTATCTGCTGAAATGAATATTGCATTAATTCACGGCAGGCGGCAGTGACCGATAATCAACCCGTGAAGCTCGCTAGACCGTCGCTGGTGCAATCTGGGAAACCAGGCACTGGAGGAACGTCCGGACTGCATAGGACAGCGTAAGAGGTAACACCTCTCCACCGTGAGGTGAGGATTAGAGCAACAGAGACGAGCCGCTTGAGTGCGGGTGAAACGGGCAATCTCTACGCGCAGCAATACCAAGTAGGCCAACGTTGATGTGGTTCCGCAGAGTTGGCGGG
>CANCCJ010000058.1 GCA_947374535.1 Comamonadaceae bacterium
CCCACGACAAACGGATTAAAAGTCCGCTGCTCTACCAACTGAGCTATGGTCCCATCACGCGGGGTATTTAACGTTT
The DNA here is from genome assembly GCA_947374535.1 of Comamonadaceae bacterium. The sequence goes on from CANCCJ010000058.1 coordinate 77, forward strand.
GTTTTGTACCCTGCGAAGCCTAAAAGTATAACGCATTTTTCACACATTTGGCAAGGCGCGTGAAGAAATTTGATCGAATATCCATCCTGCTGCGCACTGTCCAAATGTGGCGGTCACGCTGACCACAGAACCGTAGCCGTGGCAGTTCAACGAGCCATCGCCTTCGACCGCGCAACTCGCATCCGGGGGTGCCACTGCTTCACGACTGAACACACAGGCCACGCCAATTTTTTTGCCGTCACGCGCAGCACCGTGTGCGCGGCGCAAGTTGTAACGCAGCTTCGCAAGCAACGGGTCGTGGCTGGTGTTGGAGAGGTCATCCACATCGACTTTGTGGGCCAAGCGTTTGCCACCGGCGGCCCCTACGGTGATGAACAAGCAACGCGTTTTCAGAGCCCAAGCAGCCATGGCTGTTTTGGCTTTGACTTGATCGCATGCGTCAATGACCGCATCGACAGAAACACCCGCCAAAATGCTGGGCCAGTTGTCGGGCTCCACAAAATCTTCAATGCAGGTCACCGCGCAATCGGGATTGATGTGTGCGATGCGGTCCCGCATGGCTTCCACCTTGGCCATCCCCACCGTGTTGTCGAGTGCGTGAATTTGCCGGTTGATGTTGGACTCGGCCACGTTGTCAAGGTCAATCAGGGTCAAGCGCCCCACCCCACTGCGCGCCAAAGCCTCAGCGGTCCAAGAACCTACGCCGCCCACCCCGACCACCACCACATGCGCCGCACGAATGCGCGCTGCACCAAGCACGCCATACAAGCGGTCAAGGCCACCAAAGCGGCGGTCGATCAGCGAAGGTTCAGACATAGAAAGCTCAAAGTAGACATGTCGCTCACGCCTTGGCCAAGGGTGCCGCCCATGGCTGTGACACCGCGGCAAGCTCGGTCACTTCAGCTTCGCCAAACGCTCAGTGGCAGCACTGGCTGCTTCTGTGTGGGGATAGGTCTTCACCACGTCAGCCAAGGTCTTGCGGGCGGCCTTGATGTCTTTGAGCTCCAACTGGCAGTTGCCCACAGACAACATCGCATCGGGCGCACGCAAGTGGTTGGGTGCTTTGCTCAAAAGGGTGTTGAAGTTTTTGATGGCGTTGTTGTAGTCACGGCTCGCGTATTGGGCGTTACCCACCCAAAACAACGAAGGCACCACATAGCCGCTCTTGGGGTAGCGCTTGATGAAGTCGTTAAAAGCGGTACTGGCTGCTGAGAAATCACCCGTACGGAAGATGGCCAATGCATCTTCGTAGGCCTTGGTCTCAGCGGGTTCCGCCACAAATTCCACACCATCGACTTTGACCTTGGTCGGTTCAAACTTCTTCAAACGGTCGTCCACGCCTTGCGACAGCTCTTGCTGACGGCGTAGCTCTTGGGTCAATTCTTCTTTTTCTCCGCGCAGGCGGGCGGTTTCTTCGCGCAGGGCTTCAAACTGATTTTGTTGCTCTAGCAAGCTGCGTTGAAACTGCTGGATTTCTTCACCCTGACGCTCCACACGTTGGCGCAAATCGAGGATGGCGCGGCGGGCCTCATCGTCCTCAAACAATCCAGCGTTAGCGCCAGTGCTCAGCAACACACCTGCGGCCAAAGCCACAGCACGGAGAGAAAAAGAAGTGTTCAGTGTCATTGGTAGTTCAACGCAGCGCGGCGGTTTTGTGAATAGGCAGCTTCATCAGAGCCTTGGGCAACGGGTTTTTCTTTGCCAAAACTCACCGATTCCATTTGCGCCTCTGGCACACCCAAAGCGCTCAACGCACGGCGCACAGCATCTGAACGCTTTTGACCCAAGGCCAAGTTGTATTCGCTGCCACCGCGCTCGTCGGTGTGGCCTTCGATGTTGACGCGGCGGTTGCGGTCTGCACGCAAGTAGCGCGCGTGGGCATCGAGCACGGTTTGGTACTCGGCCTTGACGCTGTAGCTGTCGAGGTCAAAGTAAATGATGTGCTCCACGCCCACGGGACCTTGCTTGATGCCCTCCATGGCACCCAAACCGCGTGCGTTCAGGCCATTGCTGCCCCCCATTTGGCCAGCCATGCCAGCTGAGTTGGCAGAGCGGTCATCGACCTGCACGTCATCGAGCTTGACGCCCGAGGCGCAGCCAGACAACACAGCAGCAATGGAGACGAGTAAAAGAAGTTTTTTCATAAGAATGGTTCTAAAAAAGAAGAGAAAAATTAAGGCAACACTTTACTGAATGGGCCCCAGTTGGGCTCACGCAAGTCGCCACCTTGACCAGACAAGCGGGCTTTGATGCGGCCATCCAAGGTGGTGGTCATCAAGGCTTCGCGACCGTCTTGCACGGTGGCGTAGACAATCAAGCGGCTGTTGGGTGCGAAGCTGGGGCGCTCGTCGCGGCTGCTGTCGGTGATGGCAGCCACGTTGCCGCTGGCAATGTCCATCACATGGAGCTTGAAGGCGCCACCAATGCGAGAGATATAGGTCAACCAACGGCCATCCGCGCTCAAAGCTGGCGAAATGTTGTACGTCCCGCTAAAGGTCACACGGTTGGCTGGCCCCCCTGAGGCCGGCATGCGGTAAATCTGGGGTGCGCCGCCACGGTCACTCACAAAGTAAATGGCGGTGCCATCGGGCGAGAACACGGGTTCGGTGTCGATGCCTGCGGATTGCGTCAAACGGCGGGGCTCGCCGCCGTTGGCATCAATCACAAACAGTTGCGAGCCGCCATCGCGGCTCAGGGTGACCGCCAAGGTGCGGCCGTCAGGCGACCAGCTAGGCGCGCTGTTGGAGCCTCGGAAGTTCGCCACCACGCGGCGCTTGCCAGTAGACACGTCGTGGACATACACCACGGGCTTGCGCGATTCAAACGACACATAAGCCAATTGGCTACCCGAGGGCGACCAACTGGGCGAAATGATGGGCTCTGGGCTGGCTAAGGCAGATTGGGCGTTTTCGCCGTCCGAATCAGCCACCCACAGGTTGAATCGAGTGCCCGCTTTGGTCACGTAAGCGATGCGGGTGGAAAACACGCCTTTGTCGCCCGTGAGCTTTTCATACACAAAGTCAGCAATACGGTGAGAGGCCAAGCGCAAATCGCCGGTCACGACCGTGTAGCTCATGGCACCAAGGTCTTGGCCCCGCACCACGTCCCACAGACGGACACGCACGTCATAACGACCATCGTTCATGCGGCTGATGCTGCCAGTCAACAGCGCATCGGCGCCCTTTTGGCGCATGGCACTGATGTCTGGGTGCTGGGTTTCATCACTCACCACGCCTGCGGACACACCTTTGAACTGGCCACTGCGCTCCAAATCGGATTGCACGATGACAGAAATCTTTTGGGGCGAGGCCTCTTCACCGCGCAAAGGGGCGAAGGCAATGGGCACTTGGGTCAAGCCCACGCCTGACACTTCCACGCGGAACTGCGCCATTGCGGGCAAGGCCAATAAACCAGCGGTCAAAAGCCCAAGTGCGAAGCGAAAAAAGTGTCGTGTCATAGTAAGAGTGGTTGCCAGACGAATCCGCTGATTTTAGTGGCTGAACGCGTCACTAGCGAGTGGCGATAATGCTTTGCATAGCGATTGTTCCCACTCTAAAAATTTATGACCACCACTGCCGAATCGACCCCGTCTGACTCTTTGTATCAAAGGCTCAAACGCGTGGCCCCTTGGTTCTCTGGCCACCCAGGTGCGCTGGTGCTGGGCATTGTGGGCATTTTTGTGGGCGCAGCCACCGAACCTGCCATCCCCGCCATGATGAAACCCCTGCTCGACAGTGGGTTTGACCGTGGCACTTTGGAGCTATGGAAGATCCCCGTCGTGTTGCTGCTGCTGTTTGGTGTGCGTGGTTTTGCGGGCTTTGTCGCTGCGTATTGCTTGGCTCGCGTGACCAACTACTCGATGGAGCGCCTGCGCCAACGCCTGTTTGAAAAGCTGTTGCGCGCCGACCCACAGCTGTTTTCCATCCAACACACCAGCGGTTTGACCAACACCATGGTCTATGAAGTGAACAACGGCGCCTCGCTGCTGGTCACCACCATGCTGGCTTTTGCCAAGGACTTGGTCACCCTGCTCGCCCTGCTGGGCTATTTGCTGGTGCTGAACTGGAAACTCACCCTGATTGTGTTTGCCATCTTCCCGCCCATCGCTTGGGTGGTCAAAACCCTGTCGCGCCGTCTCGACAATGTGACACGCGCCAGCCAAGATGCCACCGATGAGCTGGCCTATGTGGTGGAAGAAAACGTGCTTGCTTACCGCATGGTTCGCTTGCACAACGCCCAAAGCAGCCAAACCCAAAAATTTGGCATTTCTAACCAAAAGCTGCGCCAGCTGGCTCTCAAGGCCGTCATCGCCAACTCGGTGATGACGCCGCTCATTCAAATGTTCGCGGCTTTGGCCTTGTCGGCCGTCATTATGGTGGCGCTGTACCAAAGCACGGGCGATGGCGCTGTGCAAGGCGTGACCGTGGGCAGCTTTGCCGCCTTCATCACCGGCATGTTGATGCTGATCTCGCCCATCAAACACCTGTCTGAGGTGGCGGGTACGCTGACACGCGGTGTCACGTCCTTGGAACGCGGCTTAAATTTGCTTGACCTCGCACCCGACGAATCCCAAGGCACGTACACCACCGAGCACGCCAAAGGCGAAATCTGCTTTGACCACGTCACACTGCAATACCCTTCGGCCACGTCTCCAGCCCTCCACAGCGTGAGCCTGACCATCCAGCCCGGTCAAACCGTGGCGCTCGTTGGCCCCTCAGGCTCAGGCAAAACCACTTTGGCGAACTTGCTTCCCCGCTTTCTGGACCCCAGTTCGGGCCACGTACGCTTGGATGGCGTGCCGCTGAAGGACTGGTCACTTGGCAGCTTGCGCGGCCAAGTGGCTTATGTGAGCCAAGACGTGGTGATGTTTAACGACTCCGTGGCCCAAAACATCGCCTTGGGCGAAACCATCGACACTGCTCGCGTCTGGAGCGCGCTAGAAGCCGCCAACTTGGGCGACTTTGTGCGTAGCTTGCCCCACCAAGAAAACACGCGGGTCGGCCACAACGCCACCCAGCTCTCAGGCGGCCAGCGCCAACGCTTGGCGATTGCCCGCGCCATTTACAAAGACGCGCCCATCCTCATCTTGGACGAAGCCACCTCGGCGCTCGACACCACTTCAGAGCAAGCCGTCAAAGACGCGCTGCAAGTGCTAATGCAAGGCCGCACCTCACTGGTCATTGCCCACCGCTTGTCCACCATCGAGCATGCCGACCTGATCGTGGTCATGCAAGCGGGCAGCATTGTGGAAACGGGCACACACAGCCAGCTCATGGCCCAAGGCGGCGCCTATGCCGCGCTGTACCACGTGGCCGCACAAAGCGCCGACAACCATTTTTCTGACGTCACACCCCTATGACCCAAGCATCCATCAGCGGTTTCACCTTCATTCGCAACGGCGTAGAGCTGGGCTTCCCGTTTGAAGCTTCCATTCGTTCGCTCCTACCCTTGGTGGACGAGTTTGTGGTGGTGGTCGGCAAAAGCAACGACGACACGCTGGCGCGCATCCATGCCATTGGCTCACCCAAAATTCGTGTGATCGAGACCATCTGGAACGAACGCATGGCCGACCGTGGCTTTGTCTACGCCCAGCAAAAAATGATTGCGCAATTTGCCTGCACGGGCGACTGGGCTTTTTACTTGGAGGGCGACGAAGTGGTGCATGAAGCCGAATTGGCAAACATCCGCGCCAGCGTGGACAAGCACCACAGCAACCCCGCCGTAGAAGCCTTTGTTTTTGACTACTTTCACTTCTACGGCACGCCCGACTTCGTGGCCAACAGCCCCGCTTGGTACCGCCGCGAGTGCCGTCTGATTCGCAACACCATTCGCTCGTACGCGCCTGATGGCCAATATTGGCTGATCACCGCAGACCACAAAAAAGGCCGCAACCCCCAAGCTGCCTTGGCCAATGCGCACATCTACCACTACGGGTGGGTACGCAGCAACGAGGCCATGCAAAAAAAGCTGGACCAAGTGAGCAAGTTTTGGTCACACGGTGCGCCGACCATTCGCTACAGCCAGTTTGATGCGCAGGTGTTGCAGCCGTTTACGGGCACGCACCCAGAGCTGGTGAAGCCTTGGCTGGAAAGCTCGGCTGAAAAGAGCTTCACGATTGACCCTGAGTACAAGCTCACCAAGCGCGAGAAACGTCATCGCTGGTTGATGAAGCTTGAAAAAGCGTTTGGGCTGGACTTCAGTCGCAAGCACTTCAAGCTCGTTGCTTGACGTTTTCACTTTCGATCCTGCGTTCAACTTTTGCACACCCTTGTCGCGGCCGGCAAGTGCGTTAAGCCAAAGCCTCAGAGCAACACAATGTCGTATTGCTCTTGCGTCATCGCCCCTTCAGCCTGCAACGAGATGGGCTTGCCAATGAAGTCACTCAACCCAGCCAAATGTTGGCTTTCCTCATCCAGCAAGATATCAATAACATCAGGCGAAGCAATCACCCGGAACTCACGCGGGTTGAACTGACGGGCCTCGCGCAAGATCTCGCGCAAGATGTCATAGGTCACCGTGCGTGCAGTTTTCACGGTGCCTTTGCCGTCGCACACAGGGCATGGCTCGCACAACATGTGAGCCAACGATTCGCGGGTGCGCTTGCGGGTCATTTCCACCAAACCTAAGGCCGAATAGCCGCTGACCATGGTTTTCACACGGTCACGGGCCAGTTGTTTGCGGAACTCAGCCAACACGGCCTCGCGGTGATCCTCACGCGTCATGTCGATGAAGTCGGCGATGACGATGCCACCCAAGTTGCGCAAGCGCAGTTGCCGCGCAATTGCGCCAGCAGCTTCGAGGTTGGTTTTGAAAATGGTTTCGTCAAAGTTGCGCGCACCCACAAAACCACCCGTATTCACGTCCACCGTGGTCAAAGCTTCGGTTTGGTCCACGATGAGGTAGCCGCCAGACTTCAGCTCCACACGGCGGCCTAGGGCCTTGCCCACTTCTTCGTCGATGTTGAACAGGTCAAAAATGGGGCGTTCGCCTTTGTACAGCTGGAGTTTGTCCACCGCGCTGGGCATGAACTCTTGGCCGAAGGTTTGCAGCTTTTTGAACTGCTCGGCCGAGTCGATTCGGATGGTTTGCGTGGTTTCACTCACCAAGTCGCGCAAAACGCGTTGCAGCAGGCTCAAGTCTTGGTGCAACAACGATTTGGGTGGCAAGCGGGTTGAAGCTTCTTTGATGCGCGCCCAGGTTTTGCGCAGGTACGCAATGTCTTCGCCCAGCTCGGCATCGCTGGCGTCTTCGCCGTTGGTGCGCAGAATGAAGCCACCTGTTTGGTTGCCTGTCTTGCCGTCTTTGGCTGCGGCTTCAGCCAAAGCTTGCAATCGTTGGCGCAAAGCTTCGCGTTGCTCAAACGGGATTTTTTGCGACACGCCAATGTGTTGGTCTTGCGGCAAAAACACCAGCAAACGGCCGGCAATGCTGATTTGCGACGACAAACGCGCGCCCTTGCTGCCGATCGGGTCTTTGATGACCTGCACCAACAAGGCTTGACCTTCAAACACTTGTTTCTCAATTGGCACCACCGGTGCTGGCTCGCCTTTTTCAGCATCGGTGTGACGGGCAGCCACGCTACTCATCAAGTCGGCCACATGCAAGAACGCTGCGCGCTCTAAGCCAATGTCGATGAACGCCGACTGCATGCCAGGCAACACACGCGCCACTTTGCCCAAATACACATTGCCTACCAAGCCGCGCTCGAGCGTGCGCTCGACGTGCAGCTCTTGCACCGCGCCCGTTTCCACCACGGCCACACGCGTTTCTTGAGGCGACCAGTTGATGAGGATGTCTTGTTGCATGTGTGCGCCCGTGAGCAAAAAACTCTTTAAACCTTGAATCCAAACTCGCGCAACAGCTGCGCAGTTTCAAACATCGGCAGTCCCATGATGCCAGAGTAGCTACCGCTGATGTGCTCGATGTAGGCCGCTGCCCTGCCCTGAACCGCATACGCGCCGGCTTTGCCCACGGGCTCGCCACTGGCCACGTAGGCTTGAATTTGTGTGCGAGTCAAGGCGGCGAAGCGCACCTTGGAAACGCTCAAGCCTTGCACGTGTTTGCGCACGGTGCCTACGGCCACCGAGGTCAATACACGGTGGGTTTGCCCGCTCAGGGCGCCAAGGATTTGCGTCGCATGCTTGGCGTCAGCGGGCTTGCCCAAAATGGTTTGCCCCAAGGCCACGGTGGTGTCGCTGCACAACACGGGCGCAGCTGGCAAGCCACGGCGCTTCATGCGAGCTAAGGCGGCTTCCAGCTTGAGCAGAGTAACGCGCTGCACGTAGGCGCGGGGTGCTTCGCCGGGCTTGATTACCTCTAAGGCTTCGGCATCTTCCGTGTCGTCGGCCAACAGGAGTTCGTAATGCACGCCAAGCTGCTCAAGCAATTGGCGACGACGTGGGCTTTGCGAGGCGAGATAAATAAACTTTGAGTCAGACATGAGGCAACGGCGCAGATTACTCGCGGTGGTAAGGATGGTTGGCGTTGATCGACCACGCGCGGTACAGCTGTTCCACCAACAGCACACGCACCATGGCGTGCGGCAGGGTCAGGTCTGAAATGCGAATGCGCTCATGCGCTTGTTTTTTGAATTCAGGGTCTAGGCCGTCTGGGCCGCCAATGACCAAGGCAACATCGTCTGCTTCGAGTTGCCAGTGTTTCAGCTTGGCGGCCAAGGCCACGGTGGTGAGGTTGGTGCCGCGTTCGTCCAGAGCGACGATGCGGCAACCACGCGGAATGGCCGCTTCAATGCGCTCGCGCTCGGCAGCGTAAATGGTTTCTAGGGTTTTAGAGCTGCGCGGCTCGGTTTTAACGGCCTTGAGTTCGACTTTGAGCTCAGACGGAAACCGCTTGGCGTAATCGTCCCAAGCGGTTTGCGCCCAGTCGGGCACCCGTTGGCCGACAGCGACAACCCACAGCCTCATGCTTTGCGGGCAGTGGTCTTCTTAACGACTGGAGGACGCTTGCCAACAGGTTTACCCGTTGTGGTCGAAGCGCTGCGCGCTGCGGCTTTGGCAGTTGACTTGGCGCCTTTGAGACCCACGGTCTTGACGGGCAGCTTGGGAGGCGCTTTAGCGACAGGCTTTTTGGCTGCTGCCGTCTTGGCAGGTGCGCTCTTAGCAGTGGCTGTTTTAGCGGGTGCTGCTTTGACGACTGGACCACGTGTCGAGGTGCTGCGTGAGGCAGGCTTGGCTGCGGTTGTTTTGGCCGCAGCGCCGCCGCGAGCGGATGAAGCGCCGCGAGCAACTGGCTTCTTGTCACCTGCTTTGTCAGTCGTTTTCTTGGACGCTGTCTTTTTAGCAGCGGATTTCTTGGCGGGTGCTTCTTCTGGCTCAGAAGCTTTGACAGGTTTAGGCGCTCCAAACTTCAAGCGCGCAGGCTTTTCACCCCAGATTTCTTCGAGGTTGTAGTAACCACGGATGGTAGGTTGCATGACGTGGACCACGACAGCGCCGCAATCGACGATGATCCATTCGCCGTTGTCTTCACCTTCAATGCGAGGCTTGCCAAAACCACCTTCGCGCACCTTGTCGCGCACGCTGGCAGCCAAGGCTTTGGTTTGGCGGTTAGACGTACCCGACGCGATGATCACGCGCTCAAACAGCGAGGACAGGTGCTCGGTGTCAAACACCACGAGGTCTTGGGCTTTGACGTCCTCCAGCGCATCCACGACGGTGCGTTGCAATTTTTGGACATCTTTTTTGGCGGAGGTTTCGGTCATCGGTTTTATCGGTAAAGGCTGTGTTTTTCAATGTAGTGCTGCACAGCGGCAGGCAACCACGCAGACATGGAAGCGGCTGGATGTGGGGCTTGAGCGAAGTGCGCGCGAATCTCGGTGGCACTCACATTCAGGCTCGGCATGTCCAAGCGTTGTATGTCGGGGGATACCGCATTGTGCCACTGTGCGTCATGCTTCTGGCCAACGGGGGCAATTGCTTCATCATCAGGCAATGTTCGGGCGGCAACCACGACCGTCGCCATGTTCTCAATGTCTTGCCAACGGTGCCATGTTTGAAACGCACGGGCTTGGTCTGCGCCGATGAAAAGGTAGAGCTCAGCGTCGGGCTGCTCGGCATGCAACTCTTGCAAGGTGTCCACCGTGTAGGTCGCGCCTTGGCGGTCAATTTCACGCGGGTCGACCACGGCTTTAGGCACGTCGGCAAAAGCCAAGCGGGTCATGGCCAAACGGTGTGGCGACGGTGTCAAGGCGCGGGTTTTGTGCCATGCGTCACCGGTGGGAATGATGCGCAGTGCGTCCAAACCAAACTGCGCCACCGCGTGTTTGGCCAACGCAATATGCGCGTTGTGCGGCGGGTCAAATGAACCGCCAAAAATACCGAGTCGCTGAGGATGGCTCACTTGAGAGGACTCACTTCAACCAATCACGCGGCACCAGGAAATCTTGCAACAAAGCGTGCTCTGGCGTGCCCGCCTCGGGCTGGTGCTGGTACGACCAGCTCACCAACGGCGGCATCGACAACAAGATGGATTCGGTACGCCCACCCGACTGCAAGCCAAAGTGGGTGCCACGGTCCCACACGAGGTTGAACTCCACATAGCGGCCACGACGGTAGAGCTGGTGGTTGCGCTCGCGTTCACCGTAGGGCGTGTTCACGCGGCGGTCCACGATGGGCAAATAGGCTTCGAGGAACGCATCGCCCACGCTTTGCAGCATCTCGAAGCTGCGCTCAAAGCCCAGCTCTGAAAAGTCGTCAAAAAAGATGCCGCCAATCCCACGCTGCTCGTTGCGGTGTTTGTTGCAAAAGTATTCGTCGCACCAGGTTTTGAAGCGTGGATACAAGCTGTCGCCAAACGGTTGCAAGGCGTCGCTGCAAATCTGATGGAAATGTTGGGCGTCTTCGGCGTAGCCGTAATAAGGCGTCAAGTCCATGCCTCCGCCAAACCAAGCCACGGTTTTGCCGTTGAGGGGGGTCGCCGCAATCATGCGCACGTTCATGTGCACGGTGGGCACGTAGGGGTTGCGGGGGTGAAACACCAACGACACACCCATGGCTTCAAACGGCGCACCCGCCAGTTCTGGGCGATGTTGGGTGGCCGAGGGTGGCAGCGCAGCGCCGCGCACATGCGAAAAACCACAACCTGCCCGCTCAAAAACGAGACCGTTTTCTAAGATTTTTGTGATGCCGTTGCCCTGGAGTTGCTCGCCCGGCCCTTTCTCCCAAATTTCCACCAAGAACTTGGCTTCACCATCTTTGGCCTCAATCGCCTGGGTGATGCGCCCTTGCAAGCCCATGAGGTAGTCGCGCGCGGTGTTCACCACCTGAGCGTGGGCATGTTCCTGGGAGTCTTGGTGGGCGTGGGTGGTCATGAGGGTTAAGTGTTCAGATGCGGAAGCCGTTCAGATATGGCGCGCGGTGGCAAGGGGCGAATGGGCGCGGCTTGGTGTGCATGAAAACCCTTCACTCCGGCGTACACCTGTGCAATGTGGTCGAAGTCAGCCTTCATGTCGCCCGTGAGCCGCATGAAGTCGGTGATCTTGGCCACTTTGGAGCCGTAATCAATACGCAGCATGCACAAGGGCACATCTGCACCCAAGGCCAGTTGGTAAAAACCGCTGCGCCAACCCTCGGTCAGCTTACGCGTGCCTTCGGGCGACAAAGCAATCCACAGCAAGCGGTCGTCTTGTTTGTGTTGTTTGAGCGCATTCACCATCTCGCCCACCACGCCTTTGGGCGACGAGCGGTCAATCGGCACAGCGCCAATGGATCGAATCCAGCGGCCAAACAATGGAATGCGAAACAAACTCGCTTTGGCAAAGAATTGAACGTGCAAACCCACCGCCCACTTGACCGGCATCATGGTGATGAAGTCCCAGTTGCTGGTGTGGGGGTAGCCAATGAGGACGCCTTGTTTGGCGGGCAGGCCGTCAAACTCAATCCTCCAGCCCATCAGCTTGACCAGCCAAGCCGCCAAGCGGTTGGGCTTGAACTGCACGGGCATGGCTGTGGCTTTAGCGGGCAATGGCACGGTAGCCGATGTCGGTGCGGTACTGCACGCCGTCAAAGTGAATTCCCTTAATGATGTCGTAGGCCTGCTGCTGCGCGAGTTTCAAGGTACCGCCCAAGGCTGTCACGCACAACACGCGACCGCCGTTGGTGCGCACATGACCTTCGGTCATTTGCGTGCCGGCGTGGAACACCACCACATCGTCGGTGTCTTGTGGCAAGCCAGAGATGACATCGCCTTTGCGTGGGTTCATCGGGTAGCCATGTGCGGCCAACACCACGCCCACGGCGCTGCGACGGTCCCAGTCCAATTCGAAGTCGTCAAAACGAGTTTCGGCGTTGGTGGCCGTGGCAGCCAGCAACACGTCCACCAAGTCGGTTTTGAGGCGCGCCATGATGGGCTGGGTTTCTGGGTCGCCCATGCGGCAGTTGAACTCGAGGGTCTTGACTTGGCCTTGTGGGTCAATCATCAAGCCTGCGTACAAAAAGCCGGTGAACGGAATGCCGTCTTTTTCCATGCCCTTGATGGTGGGCAAAATGATTTCGCGCATGGCGCGCGCATGCACCTCGGGCGTGACCACGGGGGCTGGCGAATACGCACCCATGCCCCCTGTGTTGGGACCCAAATCTGCGTCAAGTAAGCGCTTGTGATCTTGGCTGGTCGCCAAAGGCAACACGGTTTTGCCATCGCACATGACGATAAAACTGGCCTCTTCGCCTTGCAAAAATTCTTCAATCACCACGCGCGCGCCGCCTTCGTTGTGGCTAACTCCCAGCGTGTTGTCGAGCAACATGAAGTCAATCGCTTCATGGGCTTGCGTCTCGGTCATCGCCACCACCACACCCTTGCCTGCGGCCAAGCCATCGGCTTTCACCACAATCGGTGCGCCTTTGGCGTTGACGTAGTCGTGGGCCGCTTTCGCATCGGTGAAGGTTTCGTAGTCAGCGGTTGGGATGTTGTGGCGCTTCATGAACGCCTTGCTGAACGCTTTGGAGCTTTCCAGCTGCGCTGCTGCCTTCGTTGGCCCAAAAATACGCAGACCATGGGCGCGGAACTCGTCCACCACGCCAGCAGCCAAAGGGGTTTCAGGGCCGACCACGGTCAAATCAACATGGTTGCTTTGCACAAACTCGCGCAAGGCTTTGACATCAGTGATGTCTATGTTGTCCAAGCGCTTGTCGCGTGCCGTACCGCCATTGCCGGGGGCGACAAACACTTTTTGCACCTTGTTAGATTGGGCCAATTTCCACGCCAAAGCGTGTTCGCGGCCACCGCCGCCAATTACTAATACGTTCATAGTGCGGCGTTGTGATAGACCGCTTGCACATCGTCAAGGTCCTCCAACGCATCCAAAAGTTTTTGCATTTTCACAGCGTCGTCACCCTCGATTTCGATGGTGTTGTCTGCACGGTAAGTCACTTCGGCCACTTCAGGCGTGAGGCCTGCAGCGCGCAAAGCATTTTTCACGGGCTCAAAACTGGCTGGCGGCGTGATCACTTCAATCGCGCCATCGTCGTCGGTGATCACGTCGTCGGCGCCCGCTTCGAGGGCGATTTCCATGATTTGGTCTTCGTTGCTACCCGGTGCAAACACCAACTGGCCGCAATGCTTGAACTGAAACGCCACGGATCCTTCGGTGCCCATATTGCCGCCGTTTTTACTGAAGGCAAAACGCACTTCAGCCACGGTACGCACGCGGTTATCGGTCATGGTGTCCACGATGATGGCCGCGCCACCCACGCCATAGCCTTCGTAACGAATCTCTTCGTAGACCACACCGTCGAGGTTGCCCGTGGCTTTGTCGACGTTGCGTTTGATGTTGTCAGCAGGCATGTTGGCTGCCTTGGCTTTTTCAATCGCCAAGCGTAAGCGCGGGTTCAGGCTTAAATCGCCACCCCCAAGGCGCGCCGACACAATGATTTCACGCGTGATGCGCGTCCAAATCTTGCCGCGCTTTTCGTCTTGACGCCCTTTTCGGTGCTGAATGTTTGCCCATTTGCTATGGCCTGCCACGAGAAATCCTTTGGTGTTTCAACTGAGTGCGATTTTACGTGACGCACCTGTGCTTAAGCGTCTTACCGCCACTCTGACCTGCGCCCGAACATGAAAAAAGCGGCTGTTGCCAGCCGCTTTTTCAAAGAACTACATCGCCAGCCTTAGCTAGCCGCTGGCTCTTCGGAGGCACTGTGCTCGCCTTTGGCAGATTTTTCCTTCTTGGGCAAAGGTTGAATGTCGAGCAATACCGCTTCTTTGTCGTCGATGTCCACACGCAGGCGACCGCCTTCAGTGAGACGACCAAACAACAATTCATCGGCCAAGGCTTTGCGAATCGTGTCTTGAATGAGACGCTGCATTGGGCGCGCGCCCATGAGTGGATCAAAGCCCTTCTTGGCCAAGTGTTTGCGCAGCGCGTCGCTAAAGGTGACTTCCACTTTCTTCTCAGCCAACTGACCTTCGAGTTGCAGCAAGAACTTGTCGACCACACGCATGATGACGTTTTCGTCCAAGGCCTTGAAGCCCACAATGGCGTCCAAACGGTTGCGGAACTCGGGCGTGAACAAGCGCTTGATGTCGCCCATTTCATCGCCGGCCGCCCGTGGGTTGGTGAAGCCAATGGTGGCCTTGTTCATGGTCTCGGCACCGGCGTTGGTCGTCATGATGAGGATGACGTTGCGGAAATCTGCCTTGCGACCGTTGTTGTCGGTCAGCGTGCCGTGGTCCATCACCTGCAACAGCACGTTGTAGATGTCTGGATGGGCTTTCTCGATTTCGTCCAACAACAGCACGCAATGCGGCTTCTTGGTCACGGCCTCAGTCAGCAAACCGCCTTGGTCAAATCCCACATAGCCAGGGGGCGCACCAATCAGGCGGCTCACGGCGTGGCGTTCCATGTACTCAGACATATCAAAACGGATCAGCTCAATGCCCATGATGTAGGCCAACTGCTTTGCCGCTTCGGTCTTGCCCACACCTGTGGGGCCGCTAAACAAGAACGCACCAATTGGCTTGTCGGATTTACCCAAGCCAGAGCGCGCCATCTTCACCGAGGAAGCCAGCACATCAAGCGCCGCGTCTTGACCAAACACCACGCTCTTCAAATCGCGTTCCAGTGTTTTCAGTTTGCCGCGATCATCGTTAGACACATTGGCTGGCGGAATACGCGCAATCTTGGCCACGATGTCTTCAATCTCGGCCTTGCCAATGGTTTTCTTGCGCTTAGACGCCACCATGATGCGTTGCGCAGCACCGGCTTCGTCAATGACGTCAATTGCCTTGTCGGGCAAATGACGGTCGTTGATGTACTTGGCGCTCAGCTCAGCCGCGGCTTGCAGCGCAGCCACGGCGTACTTGACGTTGTGGTGCTCTTCAAAACGTGACTTGAGGCCTTTGAGAATGTCCACAGTCTCAGCCACAGTTGGCTCGACCACATCGACTTTTTGGAAGCGACGGCTCAATGCCGCGTCTTTTTCAAAGATGCTGCGGTATTCGGTGAACGTGGTCGCGCCAATGCACTTGAGCTGGCCGCTCGACAAGGCAGGCTTGAGCAAGT
>CANCCJ010000059.1 GCA_947374535.1 Comamonadaceae bacterium
ATGTTTGAAGCCGCAGCCGACGGCGAAATCAAAGCCCTGTGGATTGCTTGCACCAACCCTGCGCAATCCATGCCCAACCAATCTACCGTGCGTCGTGCGCTTGAACGCGCCGAGTTTGTGGTGGTGCAAGAAGCCTTCGCCACCGCCGAAACCTGCGACTTCGCGGACCTGTTGCTTCCCGCCACCACATGGGGCGAAAAAGAAGGCACGGTCACCAACAGCGAGCGTCGCATCACCCGCGTACGCGCCGCTGTACCAGCACCCGGCCAAGCACGACACGACTGGAAAATCGTGGTCGATTTGGCTGCACGCTTGGCCCATGAGCCAGGCGTGGCCCCACACAAAGACAGCCTGCACATGGCCTACACCTCGCCCGAAGAAATTTGGGTGGAGCATCGCGAGTCCACCCGTGGCCGCGACCTAGACATCACAGGCCTGAGCTACGCGCACCTAGAACACACCCCCGAGCAATGGCCCATGCGCGAGGGCGCCACACACGGCCAAGCACGCTTGTACGAAGACGGCGTGTTTGCCACCGCCAATGGCCGCGCCAAATTTGCAGCGACACCGTATGTGCCCACCGCTGAAGTGCGTGAGTCGCGCTTTCCGTTTTCACTCAACACAGGCCGCCTACGCGACCAGTGGCACGGCATGACGCGCACTGGCTTGGTGGGCAAACTCTTTGGCCATGTGCCCGAGCCGGTGGTGCAACTGCACCCAGACGACATGGCGCGTTTGGGTTTTGTCGATGGCACCTTGGTGCACGTCACCAGCAAACGCGGGTCAATCGTTTTGCCGGCACAGGCCAGCGTTGATCTTGGTGTGAACCAAGCCTTCATCGCCATGCATTGGGGCGCTGCGTTTTTGAGTGGCCGCGACCACCAAAAAAAACCCCTCGCCGGCGTGAACGCCATCACCACCTCCGCGTATTGCCCCACCTCCAAGCAACCCGAACTCAAACATGCGGCGGTCAAAGTGCTCAAGGCCGAACTGCCTTGGACCCTGCTGGCCGTGGCATGGCTGCCTGAACACAAAGCACAAACCATTTTGCAAAATCTACGCGCGCGCATGGTGCAGTTTGAATTTGCCAGCTGTGTGCCTTTCAGCGGCGATGCCACCGCAGACGGTAGCGCGCGGCAAGGCGTGCTGATGCGCGCCGCTTGCAGCGAAGCACCCGACATGGCACTGGTGCAGGAGATCGAACAACTCTTGGGACTCAACGGCACCGACAGCTTGCGCTATGTGGATGCCAAACGCAGCCAGCTGCGCAGCATGCGTTTGCAACACAGCGAAACGCCCAAAGCCAAAGACGCACAGCTTTGCGCGTTCATCATTGCGGGCGACACCTCAGCCGAGACTTGGCTCAAAGCCTTGCTGCAAACCCAAGCCTCCACCCAAGACTATGGTCGCCGCTTGTTGATGACGGGCAGCCAGCCGCCGGTGGCGTTGGTCGATGCAGGCACCACGGTGTGCAGCTGCGTGGGCGTGAAAGACATCGCCATTCAAAAACACCTCAAGATCTACCAAGGCGACAGCGCACAGCGCTTGGCGTCTCTGCAAGGCACACTCAAGTGCGGCACCCAATGCGGCTCGTGCATACCAGAGCTGCGTCGCATGATTCAACTCACGGAGAGCACGACATGACACACACACAGCCACAGGTCACGCTCGTCGGTGCAGGCCCAGGTGACCCAGAACTGTTGACCCTCAAGGCCGTCAAAGCGATTGAAGCAGCCACTGTGTTGCTGGTTGACGATTTGGTGAGCGATGCCATCACCGCCTACGCATCACCAACTGCCCGCATCATCTATGTGGGCAAACGTGGTGGCTGCAAATCAACACCCCAAGCCTTCATTGAAAAACTAATGCTTCAAGAAGCGCGGGCGGGCGAGAACGTGGTGCGCCTCAAGGGCGGTGACCCCTTTATCTTTGGGCGCGGCGGCGAAGAGGTCGAGCACTTGCGTGCGCAAGGAGTGGCTGTGACCGTCGTCAACGGCATCACCGCAGGCTTGGCTGCCGTCACTTCGCTGGGCGTGCCGTTGACACACCGCGCACACGCGCAGGGTGTGTTGTTCATCACAGGACACGCCAAGCAAGGTGCCACCGGTGCAGTGGATTGGGCTGCGCTGTCACACACCGCCGCGCAAGCCAAGCTCACGCTGGTGATTTACATGGGCATGAGTGGCGCAGCGCAACTGCAAGCGTCGCTGTTGCACGGCCTGCATCCAAGCACCCCTGTGGCTGTGGTGCAGCACGTCAGTCTGCCCACGCAGCGCCATGTGGTGTGCACCTTGAGCGACCTCCACCACACCGTGGTGCGCGATCAGATGGCCAGCCCCAGCGTCATCGTGGTGGGCGATGTGCTGCAGGGCCTGCTGCAACTCGAACAATCCAACAGCCTCTGCGTTGCAGCGGGCTGAACTGAACACAACCCTTTCAACCAACCCAGGAGTGAGCATGAACCGTCTCGATGTGACCGAAAAAATCATCAGCACCAAAGTGTCCAAAGGCATCAAGTGGGAAGACGTGGCCAAAAAAGTGGGCCTGTCTAAAGAATGGACCACCGCCGCCTGCCTCGGCCAAATGACGTTGGATGCCAAGCAAGCCAAGATCGTGGGCAAGATTTTTGGGCTCGATGCCGAAGAACAAAAGTGGTTGCAAGTCGTGCCTTACAAAGGCTCGTTGCCCACGCCCGTGCCCACCGATCCATTGATTTACCGCTGGTACGAAATCGTCAGCGTGTACGGCACGACCATCAAAGAGCTGATTCACGAGGAGTTTGGCGACGGCATCATGAGCGCCATTGATTTCTCGATGGACATCGTGCGTCAACCCGACCCCAAAGGCGACCGCGTGAATGTGGTGCTCTCGGGCAAGTTCTTGCCTTACAAGCAGTATTGACCGTCAACAAATACGCCTCAAAGCGTGATCCAAATAAAAATGCCGCTGTTTTGAAACAGCGGCATTTTGATTTGAGCTTGGGGACGTGCCCCAAGCCTTGCGGGTGATTAACCCACAACCATCAAGTGGAAAGGCCACACGTACGCTTGCAGCGTCACGTACAAGCCCACCAAGCAAGCCAATGCGATCGAGTGGAAGAACACATAGCGCAAGATGTCGCCTTCGTGGTTGAACCAACGCGTTGCAGTAGATGCCACGACGATGGACTGTGCGTCAATCATCTTGCCCATCACACCGCCCGAGCTGTTGGCCGCACCCATCAAGTTGGCGCTCAGGCCTAGCTGCTCAGCCGCCACTTTTTGCATGCCGCCGAACAACACGTTGGATGCGGTGTCTGAACCTGTCATGGCCACGCCAATCCAGCCCATCAAGGTGCCGAAGAAGGGGTAGAACACGCCCGAGTTGGCAAACGCCAAACCGAGCGTGGTGTCGGTACCAGAAAAACGTGTCAAGGTGCCCAAGCCCAACATCAACACGATGGTCAACAAGGAGTAACGCACCAACCAGAAGGTGCGTGCATAGGAGCGCACGATTTCTGTTGGCTTGTACTTCATCACCAACGCGCCCACGATGGCCGCCACAAAAATACCGGTACCTGTGGCAGACAGCAAGCCCATTGTGTAGACAGCGCCTTCTTTGGTCGGTTGCGCCACCACGGGTGGCATTTTCTCGATCAAGTTATGCAAGCCTTCGATAGGGAAAGCAGGTGCCCAGATGCTGTTGAAGTAACTCTTCACCGCTGGCAAGCCCCAGATGAAGACGAACACAGACAAGATCACCCACGGTGTCCAAGCACGCACCAACTCAGCACGTGAGTGGTTCACCACAGCCGCAGCAGGCTTGGCTTCGCCGCCATCGGTCTCGTGGCCTTTGAGTGAAGGCGAGGTCCAAATGGTTTTGGGTTGCCACACGCGCAAGAACAAAATCAATGACACCATCGACACGATGGCAGCAATGATGTCCACCAGCTCTGGGCCGATGAAGTTAGACACCAAGAACTGAGGGATCGCGAACGACAAACCTGTCACCAAAATCGCAGGCCAAATTTCCATCATCGCTTTGCGACCCGCGAAAGCCCAGATCAACCAGAACGGCACGAGCAACGAGAAGAAAGGCAATTGACGGCCAATCATGGCGGTGACTTGCATCAGGTCGTAGCCGTGCACTTTGGCCAATGTGATCACGGGCGTACCCAAGGCGCCAAACGCCACAGGTGCGGTGTTGGCGATCAAGCTCAAACCAGAAGCAGCCAAAGGCGAGAAGCCCAAGCCAATCAAGATACCGGCGGTCACGGCCACGGGGGTGCCGAAACCAGCAGCGCCTTCGAAGAACGCGCCAAAACAAAACGCGATCAGCAACAACTGCAAGCGGCGGTCATCGGTGATGCCGGACAACGAGTCTTGCAACACTTTGAAGCTGCCGTTTTGCTCGGCCAACTGTTGCAAAAAGATGATGTTCAGCACGATCCAGCCGATGGGCAACAAGCCCGTCAAGCCACCGTACATCGCGGCCTTGCTCGCCATGTCAACAGGCATGCCGTAAGCGAAGATGGCCACGATCAAAGCTGCCGCCAAACCCAAACCTGCTGCGATGTGTGCTTTGATGTGCATGAAGCCAAGCGCCACCAACATCACCACCACGGGAATCGCAGCCAACAAGGTGGACACCACCATGTTGTTAAACGGGTCATAGACCTGTTGCCAAACCATACTCATCTCCTAAAACGTTGAATCAAAAATTGGTAATACCACTTAACCATAGTGTAAGAAGACCCCACAGGGGCTAAGGCTAAGTAATTACCCTGTGTTGTGGCTTTTACGGGCATGAATGTTTCTAATCCCGCCAATAATTTGGTCTTACCACTTCACAAATTTCATGTCTCGCCTCCCATCCCCCCTTGTTCGTTTGGCCGATAGCGTCGTCACAGAAATTGAAAATCAAATTTTGGATGGCGCTTTGCGACCCGGTGACCGCATCCCCTCTGAACGCAAGCTCGCCGAAGACTTCGGTGTGTCGCGTCCCTCAATCCGAGAGGCGATTCAAAAGTTGGTGGCCAAAGGTCTGCTCATCACACGCCATGGTGGCGGCACCACCGTGACCGACAAACTCGATGCGCCGTTTGTGGACCCGTGGCAAGACATGGTCAAAGACCACCCCATGCTGCACCGCGATGTGTTGGAGGTACGCGAAATGCTCGAAAGCCAAGCTGCAGAGCTAGCCGCCCAACGCGCCACGGATGTAGACATGGTGCGCCTTGACAAAGCCTTTGCTGAATTGGACGAGGCCTATGCCAACAAAGACCTCGCCAAATCCATCGCTACAGATGTGGCGTTTCACCAAGCCATTGCCGAGGCATCGCACAACGTGCTCATTGGCCACCTCACCGCCAGTTTGATGCGTGTGATTCACGACCATGTGAGCAACAACCTCAAGCACTCACACACGCGCCCGGCGCAGTGGGAACAGTTGCGCAGCCAACACCGCGCCATTTGGAAAGCCATCAAGGCCAACAAAGCCGACAAAGCCAGCACATCGGCCAAAGCGCACAGTGGCTTCATTCGAGAAAGCATCGAAAACAATGCACTGGATGAACACCGACGCGTCAGCGCACTCAGACGCGCTGGTTCCAACTAGTAGCTAAAGTTTTTAAAAGCCGAAATGCTTTTTCGGTGCATCCCACATCATCGCTCGACGCTCGGATGCGCTGAATGTGTTTTCGTAGACCTTTAGCATTGGGCCGTAATCTAAACGGTACGGTGCTTTGAGGTAAGGCCAATCAGAAGCCCAGACACAATTGCCCGCGCCAAACTCACGAACCAAGGCTTCTGTGAAAGGACGCGTGTCTGCAAAGGGATATCCCACCTGCGAGAACTTGGCAAAGCCTGAAATTTTCACCACAGCGCGGCCTTCACGCCCGAGTGCCAGCAAAGCCTCGAAACCAGGTTGTGAAACACCTGCAGCCACATTGGGGCGACCGCAGTGGTCCACCATCACTTTCACATCCACGCGCGACAGCATGGGTAAAAAGTCCAATAACAAATCGTTCTCGACTTGGAACTGCGCCCACATGTCGAGCTGTTTCAAACGAAGCAACAAAGGTTCGATATCAGAATAAAAATCAAACCCCATCAACGATGGGTTGAATGCCACACCTATCACACCCTGTGATTTGAATTGCTGCAAGGCTTCTAGGCCAATGTCGTTAGGCACCACCGCAATGCCTTTGAACACACTAGGCGCACAAGCAATGGCGTCAAGTAAACAACGGTTGTCAGTGGCGTAGCCCGAGTTAGGCCCCACCAACAAGGCGTGCTTGACTTCGTAGCAAGCCATCACTTCTTGGAAATATTTGGCGCTGCCCATCTCCTGTCCTGCAGGTCGATAAGCCGCATTCTCGCCATAAGGAAATCGACTCGGCTCCAGCACATGGCAGTGCGAGTCGATCTTGGGTTCAGTGAAGATACTCATCGATCAAAAGGTTGCAAGAATCGCTTGGCGCAACTCGTCGGTGATTTCGGGCTTCACACCAAACCACGCTTCAAATGCAGGAATCGCTTGGTTCAACAACATGCCTAAACCATTCACCGTCGCATTGCCACGCTCACGCGCCGCCGCCAACAAAGGTGTTTCCAGCGGGATGTAAATCAAGTCAGACACCATCGCCGATTTGGGCAACGCAGCCAAATTGATCTCGAGTGGTGGTTGACCATACATGCCCTGGTTGGTGGTGTTGACCAACATGGCAGCGCCTTCTAGCGCAGCGTTGCGTTCGTCCCATTCGTAGGTTTTTACAACTGACGTATCAACCGATGCCAACTCATCCGCCTTGGCGCGTGTTCGGTTGATCAGGCGGATTTCTTTTGCGCCTTCATCCAACAAGCTGATGACCACCGCGCGTGCTGCGCCACCCGAGCCCAACACCACGATGGGGCCGTCATCTGCACGCCATGTGGGCTTGGCATCTTTCAAACTTTGAATGTAGCCAAACCCATCGTTGTTAAAGCCATGAAGACTGCCATCGGGCTGAACCACGATGCAATTGATCGCGCCGATGCGTTGCGCCATAGGACTTAACTTGTCCATCAGCTTCATGGCCATCAGTTTGTGAGGCTGGGTGATATTGCAACCTGCAATGCCCAGTGCAGACAAACCTCTGACCGCCGCTTCCACGTTTTCAATCTGCACAGGAAAGTGCCCGTAGGCACCTTTCAAGTTGTATTTTTTAATCCAGTAGTTGTGCAAGATCGGGGAGCGCGATTGAAACACTGGCATCCCCATGACGCCCGCCAACTTGAACTGATTGCTATCTGACATTCTTCAAACCTTGTTTATTTTTTGTTCACGGGAGGCAAAATTTCGCTCACCACTTGTTTGCCATTCACCACGGTGGTCAAGTAGCTTTCACGATCCAAATCACCGTTCTCGTCGTACGAAATATCCAGCAACAAACCGGGATTCGTTTTTGCAGACAGGCTGACGTTTTTCATCGCTGCGGCAAATGCTTTGGAGTCAAATTTGCCAATCTTTTCGGTCACCGCCTTGACGGTGTACATGCCGATGTAACCCTTCAAACCATTGTGATCAGAGCGAGATCCGTATTCTTTCTGGAATGCAGCATCGAACTTTTTCACACCGGCTTGGGGGGCATCGGCTGTCAAGCCAACGTGGGCAATAGCGCCGTTGGCTGCATCGCCTGCCAGCTCAATCACTTTCTGACTGGTCAAGACTGTTTCACCAATCACTGGCTTCTTATAGCCTTGCTTTTTCAATTCGCGCAGCAAGCGTGCCGACTCTTCTTCGTTGGTGTACGCAAACA
Source organism: Comamonadaceae bacterium (assembly GCA_947374535.1). Next base: position 7,778 of record CANCCJ010000059.1, read on the forward strand.
AAGCATCCGCATTCGATTGTTTGGCCTTCACCACCACGCTGCTGAAGTCGACCTGGCCTGGCTCTGAAGAAATATCTGCGCCCACTTTGATGCCACGAGCTTCTAAGGCCTTGATGATCAAATCGCGACCGCCTTTACCAAAGTCGTTGTTCACATACACCACGTCGACGGTCTTGGCTTTTACTTTATCTTTGATGTAGTTCGCAATCTTGGGCATCGCTGTGGATTGCGTGAAGGATGTGCGGAAGATGTAAGGGTTACCTTGCTGCGTGATCGCTGCAGCCTCGCCGCCCGTAAAGTTTGGAATCTCAGCGCGTTTGGTGGATGCCATGCTCACCATGATGGAGCCAGAAAAAACGGGGCCCATCACAACATAAACACCGTCATCCACGGCCTTGTCAGTCAGGCCCTTGGCCACGCCGGGGTTGGATTGCGTGTCATACGACACATAGTCCACCTTCTTACCCAAGATGCCGCCTGCAGCGTTGATCTCTTTGACTGCCAACTTAATGCCGTTGTCAAAGTTGGTACCCGACGTGGTGCCCGTGCCCGTGAGTTCAACCAAACCCACAATCTTGACGTTTTGCGCGCTCGCGATAGAGGCCACGCCAATCAGCGACGACAGCACCAGTTGTTTGAATAATTTCATCTATGTCTCCTGTAATAAAAAATTTCTGCGAACTTCGAAAAATGAAACTGCATTCTGCACCTCAATTTCATCCACGAAGATACCAAAGCGGCTGTCGCAATCACGATTTAGCAGTCGGGAAAACCCTGAAAAACCGAAGCATCAATCAAAGATCCAAGCACCCAAATGTGTTGGCCCCACCATGCCAGCCCACATCCTGCGACCGGGTGCATCACTACCCGCACCACTGGCCACCATCAAGGGAATCAAATGCTCTTCGCGTGGATGCGTTTCCACACCACCGGGCGCGGTGCTCCAGTGCATCAAGCGCTCGGTGCGCTCTGCTTGATTGCCGTTGAGGGCGACATCTAACCATTGATGAAACTTCTCAGATGCTGGCCCACCTTGTGAAAAGTTACGCAAGTTATGAAAGCTCATCCCGCTGCCGATGACCAAAACACCTTCATCACGCAAGCTGCTCAATGCCTGACCAAGCTTGCAATGCAACACAGGGTCTAAGCTGGGGTGAATCGACATGGCCACCACCGGAATTTCGGCTTTTGGAAACATCACCTTCAGAGGAATAAACACACCATGATCCCAGCCATAGTCGGCATCCACGTTCACGGGGTAGCCCGCTTGTTGCAGCAACGCTGCGGCATGTGAAGCGAGTTCAGGCTGGCCGGGTGCGGGGTATTCAATTTGATAAGTCTCCTTCGGGAAACCGTCATAGTCGTAAATCAACGCCGGCTTTGCACCTCCAGTGAAGGTGGGGATTTGCGTTTCCCAATGTGCCGTGACGATCAGAATCGCCTTGGGTGTTCTAGCCAAGGTGCTATGAATGCCGCGCAAAAAATTCTCTGTCGCTTGGTAGCGCGCCTTGCGCTCGCCCGTCATAAAAAATGAAGGGCCACCGCCATGAGGCAGGTACATTGCTGGCATTCGCGTTACGCTCATCGCACGTCTTTCGTTTCACATGACATCAGAGGCCTACATTTTGACTCACACCCAACTCACCCGCCGCCAACTGCTGACTCACTCCGCTGCATCTGCGCTGGCTTTGTCACCCGTCTTCGCTGATGCCGAAGCCACATGGCCCACCAAGCCCTTGCGTTTGGTCGTACCGTTTGCGCCCGGTGGAAGCTCTGAAATTGTGGCGCGCGCACTAGCTGGCGAGATGGCCAAGACGATTGGCCAAAACGTGTTTGTGGACAACAAGCCAGGCGGCGCAGGCAACATTGCCATGCAAGAAGTGGCCAATGCCACAGACGATCACACGCTCATCTTGGGCCACATCGGCACGCTGGCGGTAAACCAATACATCTTTCCCAAGCTGCCCTACGACCCCAACAAAGATTTCACGCCCATCACGCTCATCTCTAAAGTCCCCAGCTTGTATGTGGTGCACCCCGACTTGCCCGTGAAGAACCTCAAAGAATTTGTGGCCTACGCCAAAGCCAACCCGGGCAAGCTCAGCTACGGCTCTGCAGGCAATGGCAGCGCAGGCCACTTGGCGTTTGAATATTTGAAGATGGCCACCGACACCTTCATGCTGCACGTGCCCTACCGTGGCACGGGCGCGATGCTGACCGACCTCATGGCTGGACGCTTGGACGCCGCCGCCGCAGGTGCGCCCGCACTGTTGCAGTTCATCAAAGCGGGCAAGCTGCGTTGCATTGCCACAGGCAGCAGCACGCGCTTGCCTTTGTTGCCCGATGTACCCACCGTGGCTGAGCAAGGCTACAAAGGTTTTGAGATGACGCAGTGGTACGGCCTGATGGCCCCCAGCAAACTTCCCAAGACCCACATCGAAAAGCTAGAGAAAGAAGCCATCGCCGCTGCGCGTAGCAAAGTGGTGCACGACAAACTCAGCCAAGACACTGCGCTGGCCATCGGCAGCACGCGAGCCGAGTTTGAAGCCTTCATCAAACTCGAACAAGCGCGATGGAAGCCTGTGATTGCCCGCGCCCAAATTCGACCTGAGGGGATTTAAGGAGTTCTGCCATGACCAAGCATGTCGTCTGCCCACACTGCAACAGCACCAACCGCGTGCCCAAAGACAAGCTCAACGCCAACGCAGTGCTGTCCTGCGGCAAGTGCCACCAAGCTTTGTTTGACAAGCACCCAGCGGCACTCAATGCCGCGAGCTTGAACGCACAAATTGCCAAAAGCGATGTGCCCGTGGTGGTGGACTTTTGGGCCCCGTGGTGTGGCCCCTGTCGCATGATGGCCCCTGAATATGAAAAAGCCTGCGCCTTGGTAGAACCCAAAGCCAGGCTGGTGAAGGTGGACACTGAAGCACACCAAGACGCTGGCGCGCAGCACAACATTCGCAGCATCCCCACGCTGGCCATCTTCAAAGGTGGCCGCGAAGTGGCGCGTATCTCGGGTGCACGCTCAGCAGCTGATTTGGTGCAGTGGATCAATAGCCAAATCAGTTAAGCGGCATTAACCGCACGTGAAGTCTTTCACCCTATTCCTGTACCACTGCAAGTTGGCTTGCCACAACGCTTTGAGGCGAAATATTCAATCGGCATCGACTTGATTCAGGCTCACGGTTTGCGCCCAGCCATCCAGTATGCTCACTGGCTCACGCAAATATTCAGCCCCTTTTTTCGCCCGCCCTGTCCTACATGTCTAGCCCCCACGCCACCGGTTTTATGGTGCTTCATAGCAACCAGCTAGAGGGCCTGCGCGAGTTGGCGGTGCAGTTCATCCGCAACCACCCGCTGCCCGTGCTCGCGCCCGAGGTGCTGCTGGTGCAAAGCAACGGCATGAAGCATTGGCTAGAGCTGGCCTTGGCCAAAGACCTTGGCATTTGCGCGGCCACGCAGGTGGAGCTGCCGTCGACGAAACTGTGGCAGATTTACCGCGCCGTGCTGGGCCCCAGCAACGTACCCGCGCACATGCCGCTGGACAAGTCGCCACTGGTGTGGCGCATCATGCGTTTGCTGCCCAATTTATTGGCACAGCCCAGCTTTGCGCCGCTGAAGAATTACCTAGGCCAATCTGAAGATCAAGCCTCGCCCATGAACCGCCGCGTGTACCAACTGGCCTCGCAGCTGGCCGACGTGCTGGACGGCTACCAAAACTACCGCGCCGATTGGCTAGAAGACTGGGCCAACAGCAAAGACCAACTGCGCACACAAGCAGGCATGGCTACGCCACTGCCCACCGCACAAAGCTGGCAGCCCGCGCTGTGGCGCGATTTGCTGAACGACCTTGCGGGTGATGCCGAGGTGCAGGCGGCTCTTCAAGCAGATACACAACACAGCTACAGCTCGCGAGCCAAAGTACACGAAGCGTTCATGGCCAAGATGACCACCTTGCCCGAGGGCCAACGCCCTGCGGGTGTGCCGCATCGCATCATGGTGTTTGGCGTGACGTCGCTGCCCATGCAAACCGTGCAGGCGCTGGCCGCTTTGGGCCGCGTGTGCCAAGTGCTCATGCTGGTGCAAAACCCCTGTCAGCACTTCTGGGGCCATGCGGTGGAAAGCCGTGTGCCATTGGCTAAGTTGTCTAAGCAACGCCAAGCCCACAAAGCCGGTTTGCCCGTGCCGCAAGACGATGGGTCATTGACCGAAAGCGAACAATACAAGTTGCATACCGACACGCACCCCCTGCTGGCCGCATGGGGCAAACATGGCCGCGACTACTTGCACTTGCTGGATGGCTTTGACGATGTAGACCAATACAAAGGCCAGTTCAACCGCGTGGAAGTGTTTGTAGACCCCGCGCACACCGCCGCCGATGAAGGTCGCGAGCCCAACATGCTCGAACACTTGCAGTCAGCCTTGCTCAACTTAGAACCATTGCCACCCACGCCCGCACCTGTGCAAGCCGACGACACCAGCATTGCCTTTGTGCAAACGCACGCCGCGCAACGCGAAGTCGAAGTGCTGCACGACCGCTTGCTGGCGTGGCTCGATGCCGACCCCGCCTTGAAGCCCGCCGACATCATGGTGATGGTGCCCGACATGGCCAACTTTGCGCCGCACATTCACGCGGTGTTTGGCCGCTTCGCTAGCCATGACCCGCGCCACCTGCCCTACACCGTGGCCGACACCACACCTCACACCGAGCCGTTGGTGCAAGCCCTAGACACCTTGCTGCAACTGCCTCAACTGCGCGTGACCCGCGTGGAGTGGCAAAGCCTGTTTGAAGTGGCCGCTGTGCGCGAACGCTTCGGCCTTGAAGAACACGACGTGGCCCAACTCGACACCTGGCTGGCCGACGCAGGCGTGCGCTGGGGCCTAGATGCACCACATCGCAAACCGTGGGGCATTGCACCCGACATGGCCGACGCCAATCAAAACAGTTGGCTGTTTGGCATGGAGCGTTTGCTGCTCGGTTATGCCGTGGGGCGTTCAAGCACGACAAGTGATACAGAGGGTGCGCACATCAGCAACACACTCGCCACACCATGGGCCAACACCCTGCCACAGCCGGGCCTAGGCGGGTTAGACGCACGCGTGATCGATGGTCTGTTGCAATGGCTGCGCCACACACAAATTGCGCTGCTTAAACTGCGCCAAGACCACACGCCCACCGAATGGGTGGCGGTGTTGCAGCAGCTTGTGGCTTTGTTCTTCAAGCCCAGCGACGAAGCCGATGAGCGATTGATCGAGCGCGTGATGGCCCCGCTCGAAACCTGGCTGGCCGAATGCCAACTGGCACGCCTCGACAGCCCCCTGCCACTGGTGGTGGTGCGCGAACACTGGATGGCCCAACTGCAACAACCCGCCATGCAACGCCGCTTCTTTGGCGGTGGCGTGCAGTTCGCCACGCTCATGCCCATGCGCTCGATTCCGTTCAAGTGCGTGTGCTTGCTAGGCATGAACGATGGCGACTATCCACGCAGCCAAACCCCACGCGACTTTGATTTGATGAGCGACGCCGCACATGCAGGCAGCACGCAATCACACTGGCGTGCAGGTGACCGCTCGCGCCGCGAAGACGACCGCTATTTGTTTTTAGAAGCGCTGCTGTCGGCCCGCGAAAAGCTCTACATCAGCTGGCAAGGCCGCCGCACCACAGACCATGAAGTCAAGCCCCCTTCGGTTCTGGTAGCGCAACTGATGGACTACCTCAATGCAGTGTGGACGCAGCGCAACGACAAGGGTCAAACCATACCCGCGTGCGAAGCACCGTTGCAGCCGCTGCACGCGTTTTCACAAGCGTACTTTCGTCAAGGCACGGGCGTGCAAACCTACGCGTCTGATTGGCAAACAGCGCAAAGCAACACACGCACAGCGCCACCCAAAACGACCGACACAACAGATGCCACTGCGCCCACTGAGCTTGCACTCAAGCAACTCAACCGCTTGCTCAAACAGCCCGTGGATGTGTTTGTGCGCGACCGCTTGCGCTTGTATCTAGACAGCCCCCAAGAAGCCAGCGCACAAGAAGAGCCATTTGCGCTCAACCACCTCGACAGCTTTGCACTCACGCAAAGCATCGTGCAAGCGCCCGACCCCGAACATGCGCTGCAAGTACTGCGCCTCAGTGGTGAACTGGCCTTGGCTGGTTTTGGTCAAGCGCAACAAGACATGTTGCTGCAACAACGCGATGCGCTGCTGGAACGCTTTGAAGACATTGCCAAAGAATGGCCGCTTGATTTGCCCGTGCAGTCCGCCCGCTTTACGCTGGGCCAATACACCCTCACCGCCGAATGGGCCAACGGCCAACACGTTTGGAAAACCAAGCCCGACCAATCGGCGTGGCTACAAGTTGAGATGCGTCCAGGCTCGGTGCTCGAGGGCAAAGAAAAAGCCAAGCACCCGCGCGCGCAAACACTCACCACGCTGTGGCTCAACCACATCGTGGCCTGCGCCAGTGGCACGCCCACCACCAGTGTGCAAATTGGCCTCAACGGTGCAGTGCAGTTTGATGCGCTGACCAAATCTGATGCCTTGGTTGAATTGCAAAACTTGGTCACGCTCTACCAAGAGGCATGGGCCAAGCCCCTGCCCGTGGCACGCAAAACGGCTTGTGCATTTGGCATGACCCAGCGGACGAGTCACGAAGAAGAACCAGCCAAATCAGCAACGGCACTGCAAGCCGCACAACAAGTGTTTGATGGCAACCGCAACCTCACAGGTGAATATGAAAGTAGCACCACGCTGCAACGCGTGTTCGATAGCTTTGCCGATTTGCAAGACGCCTTACCCGACATGGCTGAGCGCGTGTACGGCACGATGGTGAAAAGCGCCAGACTGCTGAGTGCAGCCAAAGCCTCCGAGTTCAATCTGGAGGCTGACGCATGACGCAAAAGCCTACCTACCAAGCGCAAAAGCTAGAAGCCCTCACCCTACCTTTGCAAGGCCGACAAGTGATAGAGGCCAGCGCAGGCACTGGCAAAACATGGACGCTGGCTGCTTTGTATGTGCGCCTAGTGTTAGGCCATCAGCGTGAAGCCGCTTTGTTGCCCCCACAAATTTTGGTGATGACCTTCACCGATGCCGCCACCGCCGAACTGCGCGATCGCATTCGCATACGACTCAGCCAAGCCGCCACATACTTTGATGCCAGCGCGCAATGCCGCGATCTGCCACAAGGCTTGAAGCCCGATCCGTTCTTGGTGAGTTTGCGCGACAGTTTTGCTATCGAGGCATGGCCACGCTGTGCGCTGCAACTCAATTGCGCCGCCGAGTGGATGGACGATGCTGCCATCTACACCATCCACGGTTGGTCGCGCCGCATGTTGAGTCAGCACGCATTGGATAGCCGCAACCTGTTTGAGCAAACGCATCTCGACAACGCCGAAGACCTGCAACGCACCCTGGTGCAAGACTATTGGCGCGAATGGTTTTACCCACTCAGCGCGGATACGCTGCAACACATCACACCACTCATCGGCCACGCACCTAATAATTTACTGACCACAGTGCAAGGCATTTGGCGCGAACAA
>CANCCJ010000060.1 GCA_947374535.1 Comamonadaceae bacterium
GGAATGTCGTAAATGGGTTTATCAGCGTACAACTCAACGCACTGGCCGCCCACGTGGGGCAGTGCGTCAATGATGTGGCAATGAATGTCTTGTAGCCCCAGCTGAAAGGCTTGAAATAGACCCACAGGGCCCGCGCCCACGATGACGGCATCTGTCTCAATCATGGCGGCCGTCATGGGAATGTTTGCGCTTTGGCGTGGTGCTTAGCGCTTGAGTTCGGCGAGTTTGCCGGTTTTGTCTTTCCAAGCCTCTGCATCGGCCATCGGTGCTTTGCGCTTGGTGATGCTGGGCCAGCCGATCAACGACAACTCGGCGTTGAGCTTGGTCATGTGCTCTTGGCCTTCTGGCACATCTTCTTCGGCGTAAATGGCGTTCACGGGGCACTCGGGAATACACACCGCGCAGTCGATGCACTCGTCTGGGTCGATGGTGAGGAAGTTGGGGCCTTCGCGGAAGCAGTCGACGGGACAAACGTCCACGCAATCGGTGTACTTACATTGGATACAGGCTTCGGTGACAACGTGCGTCATGACAATTCAATCGATGGGTAAAAAAGAGGGCGCAGCTGCGATGAGGTGCTGCTGCGCCAAGCCTTTGATTTTAAACGGGATTCAATACGAGACTTTGCGCTGGGTCAGTTCACCAGCACAGCGCCCGAGGTTTTGTGGGTGGCTGTATCGACCAACACCAGTGCGCCCAAGATGCGCGACTGGGTGAACGGCAGCGTTACCAACGGCTCTTGCAGAGCCAAAGTGACGTGACCAATCGCGTTGGGGGCCAGCTCAGTCGCTTCCTCTTCGGCCAAGGTATTGACGTTCAGACGATGCACCACGCGTTGCACTTTGGCTTTGACCCAGCGGTGGCCATGCAAGGCCCAGTACACGCGGCCAGCCACCAAGGGCTCGTCGTCCATCCACGCGATGGTGGTGTTGAGTTGGCGTTGGCCTTCTGGGCTTCCTTCAGCGGCCAGCAACCAGTCGCCGCGTGACACGTCCACTTCACGGTCCAGCACGATGCCGGCGCTGTGGCCCGCTGCCTTGTTTTGCGGCTGACGCGTGGCCGAGAGCACTTGCGACACCACAGCAGTTTGGCCGCTGGGGAAGACCTTGATGATTTGGCCTGGCTCGATGGTGCCTGTGGCCACACGGCCCCAGAACACACGGCGACCTTGGGTGGTCACGCCTGAGTCGTGGAATTTTTCGACCCACTGCACGGGGAAGCTGAACGCCACCTCGGTTTCAGCAGGCGTGTTGGGCAACGCTTCCAAGATGCTCAAGAGGCTAGGCCCTGTGTAGCCGCACCAAGCGGCTTGGTCAGCATTGGTGGTGTCCACCACGTTCCAGCCTTTGAGGGCCGACACGGGCACCATCGCTGTGATGGTGATGCCCGCTTCTTGGGCGAACTTGCGCAAAGCAGCTTCGATGTTTTTGTAGGCAAGTGCGGCGTCTTCTACGGCGTCGAGTTTGTTGATGGCAAACACGATAGAAGGTACGCGCAGCAGGTTGACCAACAGCGAGTGGCGGCGGGTTTGGGGCAGCAACTCAAGGCTTGGGTTTTTCCAATCCAGCTTGATGGCGTCCACCAACACCACGGCCGCGTCAGCGCTAGAGGCTGCTGTCACCATGTTGCGGGTGTATTGCTCGTGGCCGGGCGCGTCACCAATGATGAACTTGCGCGCTTCGGTGTTGAAGTAGCGGTACGCCACGTCAATCGTGATGCCTTGCTCGCGTTCAGCAGAGAGGCCGTCAGTCAACAAGGCAAGGTCAGTCTCACCTGAGCGTTGCACGCCCGCCAAGTGGTCTTGCAGCACAGCTTTGGTGTCGACCAGTAGGCGGCCAATCAAGGTGCTTTTGCCGTCGTCGACCGAGCCACAGGTGATGAATTTAAGTGCGTTCATTAGAAATATCCGTCTTTTTTACGCTTCTCCATCGAAGCCTCAGATGTTTTGTCGTCCATGCGCGTGGCACCGCGTTCGCTCACGTCGGCTGCCAAGGTCTCGATGACGATTTGCTCTGGCGTCGCGGCTGTGCTCTCCACAGGGCAGGTACAGGTGATGTCGCCCACGGTGCGGAAACGCACATCGCGAATCACCACGTCTTCGCCGTCTTTGGGGGGCGTCAACTCGGTCACAGGTACCAACAGGCCGCGGCGGTCCACCACTTCGCGTTTGTGCGTGTAGTAGATCGAAGGCAAAGCGATGTTTTCGCGGGCGATGTATTGCCACACGTCCAACTCGGTCCAGTTCGAGATGGGGAACACGCGGAAGTGTTCGCCGGGCTGCAACTTGTGGTTGAACAGGGTCCACAGCTCTGGGCGCTGGGCCTTGGGCTGCCATTGGCCAAAGCTGTCGCGGTGGCTGAAGATGCGCTCTTTGGCGCGTGCTTTTTCTTCGTCACGGCGAGCACCGCCGATGAGGGCGTCAAAACGGAACTCTTCGATGGCTTCGAGCAGCGTGACCGATTGGTGCACATTGCGGCTCTCACCGGGATGGGCCAAACGAACCGTGCCTTTTTTCATCGAGTCTTCGACGCTACGCACGATCAACTCTGCGCCCAACTCTTTGGCGCGTGAGTCGCGAAAGTCGGTCACTTCTTGGAAGTTATGACCGGTATCGATCATCAACAAAGGGTAAGGAATGCGGCCAGCACCAAAAGCCTTCTCGGCGCACTTGAGCATGACCAACGAGTCTTTGCCGCCCGAAAACAGCAGAGTGGGGCGCTCAAAAGCAGCGGCGACTTCGCGCAAGATGAAGATGGTTTCTTCTTCCAGCGCATCGAGGTGGGTGTTGCTTAAGTGGTGCAACTCATTTTCAGTTCTGGCGTTCATATATTTCTCGGTCTACTTATTTCTTGACATGCAAGCCGCATTCTTTGGCGGCTTCGTCTTCCCACCACCAGCGGCCAGCGCGGAACTCTTCGCCCATTGAAATGGCACGGGTGCATGGGGCGCAACCCACGCTGGGGTAGAACTGGTCGTGCAAGGGGTTGTAGTCCACTTGATTCGTGGCGATGTAGTGCCACACGTCGCCCCAGGTCCATTTGGCCAAGGGGTTGAATTTGCTTAAGTTCTTGGTGGCCACTTCGCTGTCGTCTTGCAAAGGCACGTCGGCGCGGGCGCTGGATTGCTCTTGACGCAAGCCGGTGATCCACGCACGTTGGCCTTTGAGGGCGCGCGCGAGGGGTTCCATCTTGCGGATATTGCAGCAGGTTTTGCGCAGCTCAATGCTTTTGTACATCGCGTCTTGCCCCTCTTTGCGGACAAACTGAATGACAGATTCATGCACGGGCGTGAACACCTTGATAGGCGCATGCGATGTGGCTTCGGTGCGTTCCAGCAAGGCCAAGGTTTCGGTATGCAACGCGCCGGTTTGCAGCACGAACACGGGAATGTCGAGCTTCAAACTGTTGATGAGGTGGGTGATCACCACGTCCTCTGCGCCAAGGCTTGACGCTTGCGTGACGGGCGCAAAATCTGCCGCTGCGCGTTGCAACAAGGCTTGGGTCTCGGCCAGTTTGGCAGCGAAGTCGTCGCTGGCGCGCGCGTTCAGTGTGGTGGCTTTGGATGTGCCACTGGAAGAGAGAAAAGAGGATTGGCTCATAAAAGAGGGAGATGCAGCATGTATGGCGTGGGATGTGTTGAGGCCGCTGACGCCATTTACGCCGCTTGAGCGAAATTGGGCACAGGTTGCACAGCATCGCCTTGGTAGAAGGCTTTGTAGTGACCCAACAGCGTCTCACCGTGAGCGGCGTCTTGGTCGTCGCGCAACACGGCGCTAGAAAAACCGCTGCGTTGCATTTGCAACAGCTGGTCAATCAGCACATCGCCGTGCGCGCGAATGTCGCCCGTGAAGCCACGGCGGCGCAGCACAAAGGCTTGGCTAAAGGCGCGGCCATCGGTGAACTTAGGAAAGTTCAAGTCGATGCGCTCCAACCCTTCGAGGTCTAGGGTTTGCACGTCAACGTCGTTGGCCAAGGCGCGGGCATTGGTGCCGTCGGGTGTGTGTTGGGTGATGATTTGCAAGGTCATGGCAATTCTCTTGATCAGGTTCAGGCTACGCGCGCTGTGGTGTTACGGGCTGTGTTGGCAGCTGCTTTGAACACGTCAAAGCCCACGCGGTTGAGGGTGCGTGCAAATGTTTCTTGGCTTTCGCGTTTGTCACGGTAGGTGTCCAGCACGGCTTCGATCACGTCCACCACCTCGGCGGCCGCAAACGATGGGCCGACCACTTTGCCTGCTTTGGCAGGGCCGCTGAGGTTGGAGCCATCCGATCCGCCCAAGGTGACTTGGTACCACTCTTGACCGTCTTTGTCCACGCCCAAGATGCCGATGTGGCCGCTGTGGTGGTGACCGCATGAGTTGATGCAGCCGCTGATGTGCAAGTCAATCTCGCCCAAGTCAAACAACTCATCGAGGTCTTGGTAGCGCTCGGTGATGGCGGCTGCGATGGGCAAGGAGCGGGCGTTGGCCAAAGCGCAGTAGTCGCCGCCGGGACAGGCAATCATGTCGCTGAGCAAATGCACATTGGCGCGGGCAAAGCCTGCGGCTTTGGAGGCTTGGTACAAGTCGGCCAATTGGTCAATGCGCACCCAAGGCAGCACCAAGTTTTGGTCGTGGTTCACGCGCACTTCGCCGGAACTGAACTGGTCGGCCAAATCAGCTGCAATGGCCAGTTGGTCGGCCGTGGCGTCGCCTGGGGCTTGGCCCAAACGCTTGAAGGACAAGGTAACCACGCGCAGGCCTGGGTTTTGATGGCTGGTCACGTTTTGTTGTAACCAACGGGTGAACTCTTTGTCGGCGCGGGCTTGGGCCAACAAGGCTTGCTCGGCTTTTTCTTGGGCTTCGTCGGACACCACGTCCACTGGGGGCGACACAAAGCAGGCGCTCACACGGTCCAACTCCACTTGTGGAATGGTGTGATGCGCGCCGCTTTCCAAGATGCGTTCGTATTCGGCTTCGACTTCGTCAAAGTAGCGTTGGCCTTCGGCCTTGACCAAAATCTTGATACGCGCTTTGTAGATGTTGTCGCGACGGCCCCAGCCGTTGTACACACGCACCACAGCTTCGAGGTAGTTGATGATTTGGTTCCAAGGCAAGAACTCGCGAATCACCGTGCCAGTAATGGGCGTGCGGCCCATGCCGCCACCGACCAAAATTTGGAAGCCGACTTCGCCTTCGTCGTTGCGCAACACGCGCAAACCCACGTCGTGCCATGCGATGGCGGCGCGGTCTTCGTGAGAACCCGTGATGGCGATCTTGAATTTGCGGGGCAAGTAGGCGAACTCGGGGTGCAAGGTGCTCCACTGGCGCAGCACTTCGGCATAAGGGCGTGGGTCAACGTCTTCATCTACCGCGATTCCGGCGCGTTCGTCGCTGGTGATGTTGCGAATGCAGTTGCCGCTTGTTTGGATGCCGTGCAAGTTGACGCTGGCCAACAGCTCCATCACGTCCGCGCTTTTGTCCAAAGGAATCCAGTTGAACTGCACGTTTTGACGTGTGGTGAAGTGGCCGTAGTTGGTGGTCAACTTCGGAGCGTCGATGCCGCCTATCTTGTCTTGTGTGGTTTGGGCGCGCTCCATCAGTTCTGCTGAGGGCGTGTCGTAGTCGCGGGCGATTTGGGCCAACACGCGCAACTGGGCTGCGTTGAGCTCGCCATAAGGCACCGCCACACGCAACATGGGGGCGTAGCGTTGGACGTACCAGCCGTTTTGCAAGCGCAGGGGGCGAAAGTCATCGTCGGCCAATTTGCCAGCCAAGTTACGGGTCAGTTGGTCGCGGTACTGCGCAGCGCGTGCTTTGACAAACTCTGAATCGAAGTCGGTGTATTGATACATCTAAGAACTCAAACGAAAAAATTAAGCAAAAACCAACTTGCTGCCAGCCCATGCCAGCAACACAGAAAGAATTGAACGAATCACCCGCTCAGGTGTCTTGTGCATCAGACGGGAGCCCACCCAGATACCGGGCAAGGAACCCGCAAGCAGCAGGGACAACAAGGGCCAATCTACCGAGCCCAACGAGGCATGGCCTAAGCCAGCAGCCAAGGTCAGGGGAACGGCATACGCAATGTCAGCCGCCACGATGCGAGACAGTGGCAGCTGCGGGTACAGGATCATAAGCACTGTCACACCGATGGCACCGGCGCCCACCGAAGTCAGGGTCACCAAGGTGCCGATGGCCGCGCCAAACAACACAGGCAGAGCCCAGTGGCGGGGTTGGGTGGCTTCAAACAAGTTTTCTTCGGCCAGGACCACGGGGGCTTGCTTGCCGCGAATCACCTTGTAGAGCATGGCGCTGGCGGTAAGCAGCAGCGCGATGCCAAGGGTGAGCGTCATCACTTTTTGCACGGCGGGGTCGGATGGACCGATGTTGTGCAGCACCCACAGCGTGGCGGCTGAAGCGGGCAAGCTGCCAGCGCACAACGACACCACCACGCGCCAAGGCACCAAGCGCTGACGCGCAAAGCTAAACGTACCGCCCGCTTTGGTGAAGGCGGCAAACAACAAATCAGTGCCCACGGCCATGTAGGGTTTGACGCCAAAGAAGAAAATCAAAATCGGGGTCATGAGGGAGCCGCCGCCCACCCCCGTCAAACCCACGACCAGACCCACGAAAAAACCTGCGAATACGAAACCAAAATCTTGCATGGCGTGGACTGTAGGTGTTCTTTATGCCAAAACAAACGATTTGTTTGTTCTACATATATTCCGTATCGGAATAAGGCAGGTTTGCCTCTGGTGGGGGCGTAAGCAAAGCGCAGGGGGAGGCGGGATAAAGTCATGTGGATAATGCGGGCTTCGACCTGTATTTTTTTCACCTTATCCAAACAAAGAATGAGACCAAGCAATGGCTGCTGAAAAATCCAAAATCGTTTACACCTTGACTGACGAAGCCCCCTTGTTGGCGACCGCTTCGTTTTTGCCAATCATTCGCACCTTTGCTGCACCTGCTGGCATTGACGTGGTGTCGAGCGACATCTCTGTGGCAACCCGTATCTTGGGTGAATTCGCTGACTTGTTGCCTGAAGCGCAACGCGTGCCGCACAACTTGTCTGAGTTGGGTAAGCTGACTTTGAAGCCAGAAGCCAACATCATCAAGTTACCAAACATCAGCGCCTCTGTGGGACAGTTGACCGCAGCGATCAAAGAGTTGCAGTCCAAAGGCTATGCTTTGCCCGACTACCCAGAAGCCCCAACCACTGACGAAGACAAAGCCATCAAGGCGCGTTACGCCAAGTGCATCGGTAGCTCGGTTAACCCTGTTTTGCGTGAAGGTAACTCTGACCGCCGCGCCCCCCGCGCTGTGAAAGAGTTCGCTCGCAAGAACCCACACAGCATGGCTGAGTGGAGCCAAGCGTCTCGCTCGCACGTGTCACACATGCACCACGGCGACTTCTACCACGGTGAAAAGTCTTTGACCTTGGACAAAGCCCGCGACGTGAAGATGGAACTCATCACCAAGAGCGGCAAGACCATCATCTTGAAGCCCAAGGTTTCTTTGCTCGACAAAGAAATCATCGACAGCATGTTTATGAGCAAGAAGGCGCTGGTCGAGTTTTACGAAAAAGAAATCGAAGACGCGCACAAGACGGGCGTGATGTTCTCCTTGCACGTCAAAGCCACCATGATGAAGGTGTCTCACCCCATCGTGTTCGGTCACTGCGTCAAGATTTTCTACAAAGACGCATTTGCTAAGCATGGTGCTTTGTTCGACGAATTGGGCGTGAACGTGAACAACGGTATGGCTGATCTGTACAACAAGATCGCCACCTTGCCGCAGTCCAAGCAAGACGAAATCAAGCGCGACCTACACGCTTGCCACGAGCACCGCCCAGAGTTGGCCATGGTGGACTCTGCCAAAGGCATCACCAACTTCCATTCACCCAACGACATCATCGTGGACGCTTCGATGCCCGCCATGATCCGTAACGGCGGCAAGATGTGGGGCGCCGATGGTCGTTTGAAAGACGCTAAGGCCGTGATGCCTGAGTCGACCTTTGCGCGCATCTACCAAGAGATGATCAACTTCTGCAAGTGGCACGGTAACTTCGATCCGAAGACCATGGGCACTGTGCCTAACGTTGGCCTGATGGCTCAGCAAGCCGAAGAATACGGTTCACACGACAAGACCTACGAGATTCAAGAAGACGGCGTGGCCAACATCACCGACTTGGCCACAGGCGAAGTCTTGTTGACGCAAAACGTGGAAGAAGGCGACATCTGGCGCATGTGCCAAGTCAAGGACGCGGCGATCCGTGACTGGGTGAAGTTGGCTGTGACCCGCGCCCGCAACTCCGGCATGCCTGCCATTTTCTGGTTGGACCCCTACCGTCCACACGAGAACGAGTTGATCAAGAAGGTCGAGCTGTACTTGAAAGACCACGACACGACTGGCTTGCACATCGAGCATATGTCTCAAGTGCGCGCCATGCGTTTCACCTTGGAGCGCGTGAGCCGCGGCTTGGACACCATTTCGGTGACCGGCAACATCTTGCGTGACTACTTGACCGACTTGTTCCCCATCATGGAACTTGGCACCTCAGCCAAGATGCTCTCCATCGTGCCTTTGATGGCCGGTGGCGGCATGTACGAAACAGGTGCTGGCGGTTCTGCGCCTAAGCACGTGCAACAACTGGTGGAAGAAAACCACTTGCGTTGGGATTCACTGGGCGAATTTTTGGCCTTAGCTGTGAGTTTTGAAGACATGGGTCTGAAAAACGGCAACGCCAAAGCCACCGTGTTGGCCAAGACCTTGGATGCCGCGACTGGCAAATTGTTGGACACCAACAAAAACCCATCGCCCAAAACAGGTCAGCTTGACAACCGCGGTAGCCAGTTCTACTTGGCCATGTACTGGGCCCAAGAGTTGGCAGCGCAAACCGACGACAAAGAATTGGCTGCTAAGTTCGCGCCTTTGGCTAAGAACTTGACCGACAACGAGAAGAAGATCGTGGACGAGCTCAATGCGGTTCAAGGCAAGCCCGTAGACATCGGTGGTTACTACCTGCCAGATGCCAAGAAACTCGAAGCCATCATGCGCCCAAGCGCGACGTTCAACGCCGCGTTGGCCAGCGTCTAAGCCTTCACGCCAAGCGTTTAACCTGACCTAAGCCCTCCAAGCTTTCAGCTTGGAGGGCTTTTGAATGTTCGCGATGCTTTTAAAAATCAAAGCCGAGCTGTTGTTTGGTCGCGGGCGTGGCACTTGGCACAGCTTTGCGCTTAGGTTTTTGGGTGCCCCAGTTTTTTCGTGAGGCGTGTTTGTCGACCACTGCTTTTTTTGCAGCTTTGACTTCGTCGGTTTGTCGGCGGCTGTGCAGTTGTTGTTTGGCCTCGCGTGTGGCCTGCGCCAAGTTCACCACAGGGTGCGCAATGTCGCTGCCCACGACGACGCCCGTATGTGTTTGCAAGGTCTGCGGCATGAGCCAAGGTTCAAACACCCAAGTGTCTGGCACGCTTCGCAACGCTGGCAACCATTGCCTGACAAAACGGCCATGGGGGTCATGGTCTTGGGCTTGTTTGATGGGGTTGTAAACGCGCGTGGTGTTGATGCCTGTGGTGCCCGATTGCATTTGCAGCTGGCTCCAGTGGATGCCGGGCTCGTAGTCTAAAAATTGCGTGGCCAACCACTCACCCACAGGGCGCCAATGTAGCCACAGTGGATAGGCCGCCACCGACACCAGCATGGCGCGCATGCGAAAGTTAAGCCATCCGGTTTCGCGCAGCATGGTCACACACGCATCCACCATGGGCCAGCCGGTGCGAGCCGCTTTCAGTGCTTCAAAGTGTTGTTCGTTGAAATCGTGTTCGCGCAGGCCATCGTAGCCACGGTGCATGTTTTGCCATTCAATGGCTGGTTCGCTTTCCAGCTTTTGAATGAAGTGGCAGTGCCAATACAAACGGCTGATGAACGCCGTCAAACCCGCACGGTGGCGGCTGGCATGTGGCGGCAATTGGGCGATGTGCGCACGCGTTTGTTGCACCACTTCGCGCATGCTGATGCAGCCCCATGCCAAATACGCCGACAAGCGTGAGCAGGCATCGGGCGCAGACAGCGGCGACGAAATGCCACCGCGATACCCCAAGCTGCGTCCATGCAAAAAGCTGTGCAGGGTGGTCAGTGCCAACGGGCGGCCACCACGTTGACGTAAGGGCGGGTTGTGTTGCAGGTGCTCGGGGGCTTGCATCTGCAATGGCCTGCACCATGAGCTATTCAATGCACTGTTCGATGGAGTCTTCACGGGCGGCTGCCAAAACCGCCATTCGCCCACGTCATGCAAGGGCGCGGTCATGTGTTTTTCCCAAGCCGGTTGCCATAGGTTGCGGTTTTTAAGTGCACGGACCACGCCAAACTGCGGGTACTCGTGCCAAGTCACGCCGTGGGCCTGACACCATGCGCCCACCTTCAGGTCTCGCGCGTAGGTGAATCCATTGCCAGTTTCTTGGTGGGCATGCAATTGGCGAAAGGGCGCCTCATGCCAAATGCGATTCAGCACCTCGGGTAGTTCACCCGTGTGAATTTCTATGCAGCCGCCTTGTGCACGCAGCTCGGCATCGAGGGCATGCAGCGACTCGCGCACAAACTCAAAGTGTTGCAAGGCTGCGTCGGGTTGTAACCAAAGCTCGGGTTCCACTACATAAATGCACCGCACAGGCCCGCGCTGCGCCGCTTGGGCCAATGCCGCGTGGTCTTGCCAGCGCAAGTCACGCTTGAACCAAACCAACTCATAGCTCATCTAGGGTGTGGACGGTTTGCTGTTGCGCCACGGTCGGGTTCTTCCATTGGGTAGGCGTCCGCCACGTAGGCAGGGCCTTTCATCAACAGCACAATCGCGCACCCAATCGCCAAGGTCAGTACCAGCGTCCAGTGCAGCACCACGACGCCAACCATCACATAAAAGAACTGCTCTACCGCACGTGCATTTTGCGTGGCTGGGTCCAGCCCATCCCAAGCGTAGGCACCAGCACTGGCCAGCAGCGGCAGCACCGTGCCCACCGCCAATATGACGTGTAGCTTTTTCCAAATTTGCCACTCTAGGCCCGCAGGTGAACGCTGAAAGCCGTCGAGTTTTTTGAGGTGTTTCATGGGTTTATTTCCGCAAACAGTGCATCCACGCTGTGTGCCAGTTTGAAATCTTTGTCGGTGAGTCCCGCCACATCATGGGTCCACAAGCGCACTTGAAGGTGCGTGTAGCTCGATAGCACTTCGGGGTGGTGGTCTTGGGCTTTTGCCAGTTGCGCGATGTGGTTGAACAGCGCCACCGCAGCGTCAAAGCTGGGTAAGGTCCACGTCTTGACCATCGCACGCGCGTCGGCTTCCAGCGTCCAACCAGTCAGATTGCTCAGTTGCGCTTGTATTTGTGTGGTGTTGAGTTTCATCGTCTTGTTTCGCGCAGTTCGATGCAGGCACTGTGTGTGTTTAAGCGCATGACTGCAATTGCTCAAGCGTGACAAATTCGAGGGCTTTGGCATGCGTACATTCCAACACCACAGGCGGGGCCACACCAGCCTCGAAGGCCTCATGCCATCGGCGAGCGCACAAGCACCAGCGGTCACCGTCTTGTAGGCCTGCAAAGCGGTGTTCGGGGCGTGGGGTGATCAAATCGTTGCCACGTTGTAACGAGAAATCTAAAAACGCTTGCGTGACTTTGGCGCACACCACATGGCTGCCTTGGTCGTGTTGGTCCGTGTTGCAGCAGCCGTCGCGGTAATAGCCAGTGAGCGGGTCATAGGAGCAGGGCACCAAGGCTGTCCCCAAGACGTTACGAGCTTCGGTTTGATTCATTTGGATTCCTCGTTCAAGTCAATGCCTTCGTGCTGCGCAATTTTCTCCAACGCGTTTTCAAACAACGAACGTGCCGTTCCCGAGACAGAACGCAAATAGGCATGCAAATGGGCATCGTCTGCATTTTTGTTGAGGCACTCTTGGCTGTATTGCTCAAAGCTCGCGAGCTGAGAAATCAGCTCGGCCACATGACGTGGACATTCGCACAACACATTGGTGGAGATGCCAGCGACGCGGACGAGTGTTTCGTCTGAATATTTGCGACCAGCAATGACAGCACCCGTCGTGCCAAACTCTTGCGCACGCTCGGAATCCACAAACAATACAGATTGCAGTAGCTCAGCCAATTCACTGTCTGAAATGGGCTCGCGTCTCACGATCAGTCCCGAAAACTTCATGGCTTGCACCACAGCCTCGGGGGCAAAGTTGTAGATGACGAGGGTTTGCACAAACTTGTGTTTGGCAATCAAAGCCTGAATGTCTGTGTGCACAGCGGTTTGCAACGTGTTGACCTTGACCAATAGCACCTGCGGCTGCTGGCTGAGTTCGGCGTTGGCCGCGGCTGCCAAATCGACCAACACGTCAGTGACCTTGATTTGGTTTTGCTTTAACCCCACTGCAAATTTTTTGGATTCAATTCGGTTGGCGAGGCCCAGGCCCACCACGGCGAGCGACAAAGCCTGACCTGGCTCAGCTAATTTTTTAGCTGTAGCGTGCGACCTGTTGCTCATGCGACGAAGCTGATTTAAATCCAAGTTGGCAATCGTGCTGATGGCGTGTCCTGCTTGTGAGAGTTGTTTCAGCAACAGGGCCTTAGAGATATCGCCCTCGGCAAACAGGCGCTGTTTGCCTTCGGTCTTGACAGGGCTGAACGCGCCATAGCGTGTTTCCCAGATGCGCAGCGTTGACACAGGAATACCTGTGGTTTTAGACGCTGCACCGATGCGATAAAGGGCCGTAGAAGAAATGCCAGATGTCAAAACGATACCTTTGAGTAGTTGTTGCGTAGATTATCTGTCGAAATATCGAGATAATTAAGATTATTTATGTTTTGAGTAGATAAATGCGTCAAAATTTTGCCCAACAGGAGTTTCTAGCATGATTTCAAAGAAAACCATCAACGCCATCGAAGTGTGTGTGTTTCTTGCAGGCCAGCGACATGCTGGCTACGTGACCACCACAGAGCTATCACCTAGACTCGATTTGTCCATCTCCTACCTTGAGAACATTCTCAAGCCACTCAAAGCGCACAACATCGTGAGCGCCATGAAAGGCCCGGGCGGCGGCTACATGATTTTGGGTGACACCTCGTTGATCTCCATTTGGGACATTGCCTCGGTGTTTGAGTCCACCTTGGATGTGGACCCATCACACAACGCCGCCGAAAACAAAGTGCCACCTGCCAGCTACGAAATAGCCTTGCAACAAATCGTTAAGGAAACCCTTGGCGGCTCTACGTTGGCTGATTTCGTGGACGAGTCGCGTGACGAAGAAGCGCTTTCATTTGTGCAAACCATGGGGCGCTTCAAATTCAAACCGCTGGTGGCATCCCTCTTGCCCAAAGCACCCAACTCGGTATTTCAGTTGCATCTGATGGTGGCGTGAGCCCATTCAGCCGGAGGCCTTTGACATGGACCGTACCTCAAGCGCACGTTTGGCGAATTTGACACAAGGGGACATATCCGCTGTGATTCAAATGGCGTGGGAAGACAGAACCACGTTTGAGACCATCTACGAGCGCATGGGGCTGACTGAGGCCGACGTCATCCGTTTGATGCGCACAGAGCTCAATCCCAGTTCATTTCGTTTGTGGCGCATGCGCATGAAGGGCCGAGCCACCAAGCACCGCGCTCTCAGAAGCCCAGACATGCGGTTTGACGACCACGCCACTGCCGATCACCGCCGTGCCAATTGCTAACGCTTGAGGATGCCGGGCGTCATTGAGTCGCTGTGTGTTCGTACCAAGCTTTGCTGCGGTTCACCACATGGACCACCAGCAGCATCACCGGCACTTCGATCAACACACCCACTACGGTCGCCAGTGCGGCGCCTGACTCAAAGCCAAACAAGCTGATGGCGGCGGCCACCGCCAGCTCAAAGAAATTGGACGCGCCAATGAGTGCAGAGGGGCAGGCTACGTTGTGTGCTTCGCCCAAGGCGCGGTTAAGTCCATAAGCCAAAGCTGAGTTAAACAGCACCTGGATGAGGATGGGCACAGCCAGAAGGGCGATGACCAACGGTTGCTTCAAAATCGCCTCGCCCTGAAACGCAAATAACAACACCAGCGTAAGCAGCAACGCACTGATGGACCATGGGCCGATCTGGGCCATGACAGCTTCAAACCTCTCGTTGCCCTTGGCTAACAGCGCTTTGCGCCACCACTGCGCCAACACCACGGGAATGACGATATACAACACCACTGAGGTGATGAGCGTGTCCCACGGCACGATGATGGCCGAGAGTCCCAGTAAAAAAGCCACCAACGGAGCGAACGCCACCACCATGATGGCATCGTTCAAGGCAACTTGCGAGAGCGTGAACAGCGGGTGGCCATTGGTCAGACGGCTCCACACAAACACCATGGCGGTGCAAGGTGCTGCGGCTAACAAAATCAGGCCTGCGATGTAGCTGTCGATCTGCTCGGCGGGTAACAAGGGGGCAAACAAATAGCGAATGAAAAACCAAGCCAGCAGCGCCATCGAGAAGGGCTTGACCAACCAGTTCACAAACAGCGTCACGCCAATGCCTTTGATGTGCTGGCGCACCTCGTGCAACGCCCCAAAGTCCACCTTCACGAGCATCGGGATGATCATGACCCAAATCAACAAGCCCACGGGCAGGTTAACCTGCGCGACTTCGAGTTTGCCAACGGCTTGAAACAATTCAGGCTGCCATTGGCCCAGTGCAATACCGACGACGATGCACAGAGCCACCCAAGCGGTGAGATAGCGTTCAAAGAAATTCATGCGTGGTCCTTGCTCAGTTCTTTGGCTGTCTGCTGCAGCATGGTTTTTTGTAGTTTGTCAGCAGGCAAGTCCACCAGCAGTTGCAAGCGCTTGTGAATCAAGTGCAAGGTGGCACGGAAGGCTTCTAAACGGTCCGCATCTGTGCCTCCCACAGCTGATGGGTCCGCATAGCCCCAGTGGGCGGTAGCAGGTTGTCCTGGCCAATAGGGGCACACCTCGCCAGCAGCGTTGTCACACACGGTGATGACCAAATCCATGTGTGGTGCGTCGGGCTTGGCAAACTCATCCCAGCTTTTGCTACGCAAGTTCTCGGTGGCAATACCGGCGGACTTCAACACTTGAATGCCCAGTGGGTTAGGTTGTTGGTTTTCGCGGGGGCTGCTGCCGGCTGAGTAGGCTTTAAAGCATGTGCCGCTGGCGCCCGTACCCATGTGGTTGAGCAAGGCTTCGGCCAAGATGCTACGTGCGGCGTTGTGGGTGCACAAAAAAAGAACGTTGAGTGAGGTCATAGGTGTGATGTGGCGTAAGTC
>CANCCJ010000061.1 GCA_947374535.1 Comamonadaceae bacterium
ATCAGTGTCATGCCATTGCGCAGGGCTGCCTCGCGCAGTTGTGCTTCGCTGGCTTTGTTGTGGATGAGGGCGCGGATATCGTCGTTGGTGGTGAGCAATTCAAAAATGCCAGTGCGACCTTGGTAGCCGCTGTGACCGCATGTGTCGCAGCCTTTGCCACCACAGTGAGTGCAGGTTTTACGCAACAGGCGTTGGGCCAACACGCCCAAGAGCGATGAGCTGAGCAAGAAAGGCTCCACCCCCATGTCGGTCAAGCGGGTGATAGCGCTGGCGGCATCGTTGGTGTGCAGCGTGGCCAACACCAAGTGGCCGGTGAGCGAGGCTTGAATGGCAATTTGTGCGGTTTCGTAGTCACGAATCTCGCCAATCATGATGATGTCTGGGTCTTGGCGCAGGATGGCGCGCAGCGCCTTGGCAAAGTCCAAATCAATTTTGGGGTTGACCTGCGTTTGGCCCACGCCTGACAGCTCATATTCAATCGGATCTTCCACCGTCATGATGTTGTTGCGCGTGGCGTCTAGCCCTTGTAGGGCGGCGTACAGCGTGGTGGTCTTGCCCGAACCTGTGGGCCCTGTGACCAAGATGATGCCGTGCGGCTGTTTGACCAAGGTTTCAAAGCGCTGCAGTGTGTGGCCTTCCATGCCCACCGCGGGCAGGGTGAGCTTGCTCTCGCTCTTGTCGAGCAAACGCAGCACCGCACGTTCGCCATGCGCACTCGGTAGGGTGGACACGCGCACGTCAATGGCGCGTTGGCCCAAGCGTAACGAAATGCGACCGTCTTGCGGTAAACGTTTTTCGGCAATGTCCAACTCGGCCATGATCTTTAGGCGCGAAATCAGCGCCGCATGCAAAGCCCGGTTGGGCTGCACCACTTCGCGCAGCGTCCCGTCCACACGGAAGCGCACGCTGCTGTGGCGCTCGTACGGTTCAATGTGAATGTCACTCGCGCCATCGCGTGCAGCTTGCGTGAGCAGCGCGTTGAGCATGCGGATGATGGGCGCGTCGTCGGCGGCTTCGAGCAAGTCTTCCACGGCGGGCAGCTCTTGCATCATGCGCGTGAGGTCGGCGTCGCTCTCCACTTCGCTCACCACGGCAGCAGCGTTGCTGTCGGCCTGTGCGTACGCTTCGCTGATGCGCTTGGCCAGCGTGGCTTTGTCGGTGTATTCAAACGATTGCACCGCGTGGCGGCGGGTGACTTCACTCCATGCGCTCAGGTCAGGTGCGTCGCTGTGCCACAGGGTGAGTGTGTGGTCATCGTCCTCCAGCAACAGCTGGTGGGTGCGGGCAAAGGCATAGGGCAGCGGGCGGCGCATGGTTTATTGGGGGGCTTTGGTTTCTTCGTTTAACTTTGGCACGGGCACGGGCACCGGCGCAGGCGGCAACACCGGCGCATTACCAGAACCCAAGATGGGGTTGAAGCCAGGTTGCGCTGTTTGTTGCAAGCCCATCATCTGCTGGTAACGGTTGTTGCTCAGCGCGTCAGAAGCCGCCGCATCGCGCATGACGACGGGGCGTAAGAAGACCATCAAGTTTTTCTTGCTGCGTGATCGACTTTCGCTTTTGAACAGCCAGCCCAGCACGGGAATATCGCCAAAGCCCGGTACTTGGGAGGCCCCACCGGCGTACTCATCCGACAGCAAACCACCTAACACGATGATGGAGCCATCGTCTACCAAGACGTTGGACTCGATGCTTCGCTTGTTGGTGATCAGGCCCATAGATGACCCCACAGAGTTGGGCACCACACTGGACACTTCTTGAAAGATCGTCAGCTTGACCGTGCCGGTTTCACTGATTTGCGGTTTGACCTTCAAGGTCAAGCCCACGTCTTTACGTTCCACTGTTTGGAATGGGTTGACCGACCCGTTGGTTGTGTTGTTGTTGGTGTATTGACCCGTCACGAAAGGCACGTTTTGGCCGACGACGATTTTGGCTTCCTCATTGTCGATGGTCATCAAGGTGGGTGTCGACAACACATTGCCATCGCCGTTTTGCTGTAAGAACGTGGCCAAGCTGCTGAGCACATAGGTCCCGTTGATTTGCTTGGCTGATCCAATGTTCAATCCACCGCCGAGCACGCCCAGTGCGGTGCTGCCGCCCGAGGCGCCAATGATGTTGCCTTGTCCAATGGCGGTGCTGATGGGGTTGTTGAAGTTGGTGCCAATGATGCCCACCGTGCCGCCTGATTGGCCTGCCGCGGTTTGCCACTGAATGCCCATTTGTGCGGCCTTGTCGGCGTTCACCTCGGCAATCAAGCTCTCGACCATCACTTGCGCGCGGCGCTGGTCAAGCATGTCAATCACGGCGCGCAGCTGGCGGTACTGCGGTTCAGGGGCTGTGATGATGAGTGAGTTGGTGGCCGTATCAGCTTGAATTTGCCCGCCGGTGGTCGAGCCGGTTGTGGCGGGGGTTGGGCTCGTCACATTGCTTGTCAAAGAAGGCTGTGCGCCTGTACCGCCGGAGGCTTGTCCACTCACGGCCGCTCGCAACGTTGTGGCTAGTTTGGTGGCATCGGCATTTTTCAAATACACCACATGGATGTTGCCGCTGGCATTGGTGCCGCTGGGTTGGTCGAGTTTGGCCACCAAGGACTTGACCAGTGCCACGCGTGCAGGGTTGGCTGCACGCAAAATGAGGGTGTTGCTGCGTGACTCGGCCAGCAGCGTGGTTTTGTATTCGGCCCCGGCTTGGCCAGGTGTGCCCGTGTTGGGAGCCATGCCGTTGCCCGATTCCACCAAGCGCAAGACCAAGGGTGCTAAATCAACGGCGATGGCATGTTTGAGCTGAATCACCTCGACATCGCTGGCGTTGGAGACATCGAGCGTCGCGATGATGCGACCGATGCGCTGCAAGTTGTCGGCATAGTCGGTAATGACGATGCTGTTGTTGCCCGGGTTGACGTTGATGGTGTTGTTGGGGCTGATGAGCGGGCGCAACACGGGTACCAAGTTGTTGGCCTGTTCAAAGTTGAGCTTGAAGATGTGTGTGACGATTTGGCCGTTGCCAGTGCCACCGCCCACTTTATCGATCTCTTGAACGTTACCGCCTTGCAGCTTGGCATCGGCTTCGGGCACGATTTTGTAGAGTCCCTTGGTTTCGACCATGGCAAAGCCTTGCAAGCGCAAGGCGGCCAAAAACTGGTTCCATGCTTCGTTGGCCGATACCGGCAATTCCGTGCTCAGGTTGATCGTGCCTTTGACGCGAGGATCGACCACCAGATTGCGGTTAGACAGTGTGGCCAGCGTGCGCGCGACTGACTCGATTTCAGCATTCACAAAATTGAGCGTGATGGGCTGTTGCTGTGGGGAGGCCTTTTTGGCTGGAGGGGCGGCTTGCGTGAGTGACAGCCCAAGTAAAGCCGGTGCGAGGCCCAAGCCCAGGGCAAGTGCCAAGGCCGAGGGTTGAAAGAACGTGTGTTGTTTAGCCATACGTGTGTTAACCCATTTTCAAAATCGATTTGGCGCCTTGGCGTTGGCCAAGGATGTTCAATAAATTAGACAGCGCTGCTTCCGCGTCAGGTGCCGCAGAGGCCTCACCGCTGAAGCTCAGACGCCCGTTGTGCAGTTGACCTGTGCCTTGCAAAAGCAAGCTGCCTTCGAGCGTGTCGAGGTTGAGCGCTATGGCATCACCCCCCTGCAAACGCAAACGGTAGCTGCCCAAGGGGCGCAAGGTGGACAAGCGTGTCGCTAGCTTTTGAAGCTGTAGCTCTGCTTGGCCTTGCAGTTGTGATTGACCGGCTTGTTGGGTCCACTGCAAACGGGTGGTTTGCAGTTGCAGCTGCCCTTCGGGTTGCACGGTGTTCCAAGGCGCACCTAAACCCACGAGCCAAGTGGCAGGCCAGTTTGACGTGTGGTCACTCACCTGCACCTGCACGCCATGCCACAGGGGGGACACATCGATGCGCACAGGCTGCGGCGTGCAGC
The DNA here is from genome assembly GCA_947374535.1 of Comamonadaceae bacterium. Next base: position 3,924 of record CANCCJ010000061.1, read on the forward strand.
AGGTAGAGGCCACTGAGACGCTGAGCGCTAGGTGCAGGTGAGCCCAATCTAGGTGAGGGCCGAGCTGCCATGTCACGCGGGTGGGCAGTGTGGAGGTGGTGTTGGGGCGCGCCGTGTTGGTCGTCTTGGCAATGTTGAGCGGGCCTTCGTTGAGCACCCACTGGGCGGAGCCATGCCACACCGTGCCTTGCGGATCTTGCAGCAGCACCCGTTCACCGCTGGCCTGCGCGACAGCCTGTGTCAGCCAATGGGCTGGCGCTTGGGTGATGAGGGCCAACGCCAGACCCACGCCCGCGCCTGTCCATGCCCAGTGTGTGCTGGCCTTGGGATGGGCTGTTGGGGTGAGGCGTTGCATTTGGACGGGTTAATGGACTTTGCTGGCGTTAAGGCGCTGTGCCACGAGTGGGCAAGTGCAACACCATGCTGCCGTCCCACGTCACCACAGGCGGGGTTATGGCAGATGCCGTGCCGGTCGTGTTGCTGCGCGTCAAGTGCGCTTCTAAGGGTAAGGCTTGTGCTTGGCTACGGGCTTGTGCCACCCAGTCGGCCAGTGTGGATGCGGGCACCGCTTTGAGTTGAACGGCGACACGGTCACCCTGCACGTTCAGTTGCATTTGCGTATTAGGTGTGAGGCTTTGCAGTGTCTGCAACGCTTCGTCACGCGACAGTGGGGTGCGTGCTTGCAATGCTATGGCCTGCGCTTGCAGGGCCAACATATACGCCTGTTGTTCACCCAATCGCGCGCGATGGAGGTCGCTGTCGCGCAAGGTGTTGACTGCGGGTGCGATGGCGATTGACCAAAACAACAACAGGCCGAACAGAGCCCCCAGTACCGACACGCTGCGTTGCTCGCGTGGGCTCAAGGCTTGCCAACGGGCACGTAATTTCATTTAGCGCCCTCCGTCTGTAAAACCCAGGTGTCGTTGCCGTCTTGACGCAGGCTCAGGCCTTGTGCCTTGAATCGAGCTACGGCAGAGGGGTTGCTATCCAGCGCGATACCTTGCACGCGCAGTGCGTGGTTGGCGAAATGAATTTGTGAAGGGGTTTGTCCTGCGGGCAGCACGTCAGCCAAGGCCGCGAGCATGGGCTCTAAGTCTGTGCTGGAGGTGGCGCCAGAATTTTGTTGCAACACATCTACCTCGCGTTGCATTTGCAGCGGCGCATCGATGACCAAGGTTACCGATGGGAAGGTGGTTTTCAAAATGCTGTGCAGCGAGGCTTGTTGTGCATCCAAGGCACTGCGCTCGCGCCAAGCCAAAGCGTTGAGTCCCAGCACTTGCAAGGCGATAAAAGCGCCCACGCCCCAGCGCACAGGCTTCCACGCCGGTGCATACAGTAAGGTTTGCCATGTGGCTTGCAGTTGGCGCTGCGTGCGCTGCGCGCGGCCTTGTGCCCATTCGCCCTGCGCCAAATCCCACTCGGATTGGCTGGCTTGGACCCAGCGCTGTGCCGCACTTTGCAGTGTGGGCTGGCGTTGCAGGGTGCTTTGCACGCGCGCCACCATGGCGGGTTCAGCTTGAATTTGCAGATCGTCTTGGCTCAGCGCCGCAAAGCTGCGCCACTGGGCCGTGTTGGGCGGCAGCAGCGTTACACCTTGCGCGTGGCAAAGCACGCTTTGTGAATGGTCGGGTTCGCCCATCACATGCAAGACGGGGGCGTTGCTGGGCGATAGCTCGGGTGTGAGACGTTGAACGGTTAGGCCAACGGCTTGTAGCGGCGCGAGGACTTCACGCAGCCATGTCTTGTCGCACACGGCTACCCAAGCTTCACCGCCTGTGCGGGCCACGCCCTCGGCTTGGGGGTCAAGCACGATGTGCAGGTGTTGTGGGTCGTCGAGCAAGCGGTCTTCGAGCAAACCATGCAACACGTTTGGCAAACGTGGGCCATGGCTGGCGGGTGGCAGCTGCACACGCAGCCAAGCCAAACGAGTGTGCGGCACCACAGCCACCACTTCGCCTGCATGGGTTGACAACGTAGCAGCCACCCCGATGGCTTGGCGTAACACGCTGTGCCCATCCGAGTGAACGTGTGCATAGCCCGTTGCAGCGGCATTGGCATAGTGGGGGAGCGCGATGATCAACATGAGAACCGTCATTGTAGAGAGCCAGACTCGCGCCAAAGCACTTTCAAGTCTTGACCTTCACGCTGCACCCAAGAGCGTTCTTGCAGGGTGGTTTGTGGCATGCGCAAGCGACCTAGCACTTCAAAGTAACGGGTGCTCACGCTGTGCGTACCCTCTAGGCTGACGGGGCGGCCCAAGGCTTTTTGAAAGGCGTCGACGCTGGGCCAGTGTTGACGCTCGCGCTGTTGCACCAAGCGCTGCGCGTCGGCCAGGCCCAGCCCCGGTACGCTGGCGTACAGCACTTGAACGCTGGCGGTGTTCAGGTTGACAGGGGTGCGTGTGGGCAGTACGGTGATGTGGGGGCTGAGCGTTAGTAAGGCTTGCGGTGACAGGCCCAACCAGCTGAGTTGCGCCACGCGCTGAGGCATGAGGGGGGCGTTGCTGCTTTGCCTTTGTGCGGCGAGCAAACCTTGGGTGAATAGGCTGAGTTGGGCTGGTGGTATGCCGAGCGCATCAAACAGGCGCTCAAATGCGAGCAAGGTTTTGTCATCGAACCGATCCCCTAGCAGCAAATTGGTCACGTTGAGGCGACCTTGCAGGTCGTTCACCTGTCCTGACAACAACACTTGTTGGGCGAGTTTGTCATCTTCCCCTGCGTTGTCTGTGCTGTCGGGCAAGGCAGCCAAGAAACTTGACAGTCGCGATTCTTGCAACGGGACGGCCCACGGCTCTGCCAAGTGGTCAGCGGGCGAATTGATATCGCCCGCGCGCGCGTCTTCGCGCAAGATGACGCGCGCCCAGTCGAGCGCGCCTGTCAGCAGCCAGCGCGCTTGGGTGCGTTGCCGCTCCGCACTTTCAACCTCGATGGATTTCCATTGCTGCCAAAGCGCGCCTGCGGCAAAGGTGGCCACCAAAGCCACCGTGAGCATGGCCGCCAGCAGCGCAGCACCGCGTTGCTTGGTGGGACTGTGTGCAACGTGCTTCATGTTTTGGTGTTGCTGAAGTTGGGGCGCACCCAATCCAGGGTGAGGCGGCCACGCACGCCGGTGTTGGCGGGTAGGTCAATTTGCAGGCGAATGGCGTCGGGTAAAGCGCCTGGGCCCGTAGCAGTGGTTTGTGGCGTGAGCGCCGGCGCGCTGCTGCTGGGTGCGTTTGTGTCTGAATTGCCCGCGCTAGAGAGCGGGTTGGTCCAAGCGTTGCCACGAAAGTAGGTGAGCTGCCATGCGTCGAGGGGTAGGAGCCCCGTTTCAAATGCCGCATCGTCGTTGCTGGGGTTTTGGCCCCAGCGCTCGGCTTGGATCCACGCTTGTTGCAGGGTGGCGCGCGTTTGTACGGGGGCCGATTGCCAGCGCAACCATTGGTTGTTGCGCAGCGTCCATGCGACCACCCAAAGGCCAGCATCTGCACCGTCCGCACGCCAAGCCGTGGCACGGCGGGTCAGGCGCAGTGTGCGGCCATCCCAGTTCACCCCTGCCTCGTTGAGGCTGGGCAAGGGCTGCACGGCGTTGAGGTCGGCTTGCCATTGGGCAAGCACGGTTTGTAATACGGCAGTTTTGTCAACCTGCGCTTGTGTGATGTCGCGGCTGCGCATGAGACTGTCGAGCCCACGCCAGCTCAAACCGGCCAGCACCGCCATGAGGGTGATGGCGATGAGCAGTTCAATGAGGGTGAAGCCGCGTTGCTTTTGCATCAATAACGCCCCAGCACCGTGGTGATGTTCAACACAGGCGTGGCGGCGTCAAACACTTGGGCATCTACGCGGCGAAACGCGGGGTTGGGTGTGGTGCGCACGGTCAGCATCACTTCAAAGTTGCGTTCGACTTGTGGGCAGGGCACGCTTGAGTTGCCCACGCCAGGCAGTTGTTGAGATAAGCGAAGTTGGTTCAAGGCGTTGTCTGCGCAAATTTGCGCAAGCAGCACATCGGCTTGGCGTTGCGCGTTGCGCGTGAGCGCGCCGCTGACTTTGAGCCCGCTCATCAAGGTGATGGACACGATGGCCAACGCCACCAACACCTCGATCAACGTGAAACCTCGCTGCGTCTTCATGGCACCACTTTGAAAGGCTGTAAGCCATCTGTGCCAATACGCAAGGTGGGCGTTGATGGGGTGTTGTTGGCCGAAGTCACATTCAGCGTGATGCGGGTAGGCGCAAGGATGGGTTCTGGTCCGAGGATTACCAAGTTGACGGTGGCGGTGTTGGGTGATGGCACTGCCGTGCTGACCACGGCTTGTGTGCCAGCGGTTAACCAAGCTTCGGTGCGGGTGGTCAGTGGGCTTCGAATGGCAAACCCCTCAGGGGTGGGCTGCCACACCACCGCCACACCACTGGTGCGCGATTGGGCGCGGGCCGCTTCGAGTAGGGCGATGAGGCGTTGCGCTTCGCGCTCTAGTTGGGTTTGGCTGCTGTCACGCAGCGAGAGGCTGACACCGGCCATGGCAAAGCCGATGATGGCTAACACCACCAACAGCTCCAACAGGGTGAGGCCGTGCTGGCGCTGCATGGCTGATTGGCGCGCGCGTTTTACTGCCAGCTGCCAACGTCGGCGTTTTTACCTTCGCCGCCTGGCTGGCCATCAGCCCCCAGAGACAACACGTCGACTTCGCCCTTCACGCCAGGGTTCATGTATTGGTAAGGGCGGCCCCATGGGTCGTTGGGCAGTTTGTCGATGTAGGTTTTCCAGTTTGGCGGTGTGGGGCCGGCGGTGGGCTTGATTACCAAAGCGTTCAGGCCTTGCTCGGCCGTGGGGTAGTTTTGGTTGTCTAAGCGGTAGAGTTTGAGCGCTTGCATGAGGTTGCCCACATCAGTTTTTGCGGCCGTCACACGCGCATCGTCGGCACGGTTGAGGACGTTAGGCACCACCAGCGCGGCGAGTACACCAATGATGGCCAGCACCACCATCAATTCAATGAGTGTGAAGCCGCGTTGACGTTTGTTTTTTGGGGGTTTTTGAGACGTATGCATGGCATGAATCATAATCCGCTGATGTTTGATTTGAGTGTCTATTCCCGCATGGTTTTGCCCGCCGCCTCGCTGCTGGTGTGGGGGGGCGTCATGTTCAGTGCTGTGACCTGGGGTTTGCGTTGGTCCGCCACTGGCGTGACGCCAAGTGATGCCACCTTCGCGGTGCAAGGTTTGCCCGAGATGGACCTTGCCGCTGCTGCCCGCAGCTTGGGCGCTGTGCCTGTGCAAACGGCAGCCAGTCCCGATTTGGCCAACCGCTTTCAGCTGCAAGGTGTGATGGCAGGAGGCCCAAATGCCGGGGCTGCACTGATTTCTGTGGATGGGCAAGCGGCTAAGCCCTACCGTGTGGGCGTAAATGTGGCCGAAGGGTGGGTGCTGCAATCGGTACAAGGTCGACACATTAGCCTAGGCACGTCGATGGACGGACCGCCAATGTTGGCGCTAGAGCTGCCAGCCAAAAAATAAAAAGGGTAGCAACGCTACCCTTTTTTATGGGTGGTTCATGATGCGCCGTCCGGTCAGCGTTGCAAAAACAAGCGATACGCGGGGTTTTTGGTTTCTTCCACGTAGGGATAGCCCAAGCCCTCCAAGAAAGCGGTGAAAGCTTTGTTGTCGGTTCTGGGGACTTGCAAGCCCATCAAGATGCGGCCGTAGTCTGCGCCTTGGTTGCGGTAGTGGAACAGGCTGATGTTCCAGCCGGGGCGCATGGCTAGCAAGAACCTCATCAGCGCACCAGGCCGCTCGGGGAATTCAAAACGCAAGATGCGTTCTTCGTGGGCCAATGACGAATGGCCGCCCACCATGTGGCGGATGTGTTCTTTGGCCAGTTCGTCGTGCGTGAGGTCAATCGAATCGAACCCGCTTTTGGTGAAGTGGCTGGCAATCTTGCTGCTTTCGCCTTTTACGCCGGTGGTTAAACCCACAAATACATGCGCCTTGGCTTGGTCGCTCATGCGGTAATTGAACTCGGTGACGTTGCGGGGTGATTTGCTGCCGCCAAAACTGGGCAGCTTACCAATCAGCTCGCAAAAGCGGCGCAGGCTGCCCGGCTGCTCGGGGATGGTGACGGCAAACAAGGCTTCGCGTTCTTCCCCCACTTCGGCGCGCTCGGCCACAAAGCGCAAACGGTCGAAATTCATGTTCGCACCGCACAAAATGGCGGCGTAGGTTTCGCCCTTGGTTTTGTGTTCGGCCACATATTGTTTGATGGCAGCCACGGCCAAAGCACCGGCGGGCTCGACGATGCTGCGGGTGTCCACAAACACGTCTTTGATGGCGGCACACACCGCATCGGTGTCCACCGTGATGTAGCTGTCGACCAAGTTTCTCGAGACACGGAAGGTCTCCTCGCCCACCAGCTTCACTGCCGTGCCGTCAGAGAACAAACCCACGTCATGGAGCGTGACGCGTTTGCCTTTTTGCACCGACTGCATCATGGCCGACGAGTCGTCCATTTGCACGCCAATCACTTTGATCTCGGGGCGCACAGCCTTGATGTAGTTGGCCACGCCGCTGATCAAGCCGCCGCCGCCAATGGCGACGAACACGGCATCTAACGGGCCTTGGTGCTGACGCAGCATTTCCATGGCAATCGTGCCTTGGCCGGCAATCACATCGGGGTCATCAAACGGGTGCACAAACGTCATGCCGTTTTTCTTTTCGAGCGTCAGTGCGTGTGTGTAGGCGTCAGAGTAGCTATCGCCCGCCAGCACCACCTCGCCACCCAAAGCTTTGACGGCTTCAATCTTCACGCTAGGCGTGGTGGTGGGCATGACGATGATGGCCTTGGTGCCTAGGCGCTTGGCGCCTAGCGCCACGCCTTGGGCGTGGTTACCGGCAGAGGCGCAAATGACGCCTTTTTTCAGCTGCTCAGGCGTGAGGTGCGCCATCTTGTTGTACGCGCCACGCAGCTTGAAGCTGTGCACGGGTTGTTGGTCCTCGCGCTTCAAGAGCACGGTGTTGTGAATGCGGCTGCTGAGGTTTTTAGCCACCTCCAGCGCAGATTCAACGGCCACGTCGTACACACGGGCGGTCAAGATTTTTTTTAGGTAATCGGCGGGCTGTAGGGCGCGCACTTTGGGGGGGCGGGTAGACATGGAGTGATTGTCTCTTATGGGCATAGACGAAAAAAAACCCCGAGTTTTGCAACTCGGGGCTGAATCCACTTTTGAGAGTGGAGGAGACAAGCCTCTAGTGTATGCAAAAAATGTTGCGATGCAACATTTAGAAGACAATCGAGGCCTAATTTATTGGAGAACAACATGGAATGCACCGTCAGCTGGACCGGTAACTCTGGCACCCGTTCGGGCATGGGCTTTATTGCAGAAACTGGCAGCGGCCATGTGGTGGCCATGGACGGCGCGCCTGATGCAGCCAAGCCTGAGAACGGCGGCCAAAACTTGGCGCCACGGCCCATGGAACTGCTGCTCGCCGGCACAGGCGGTTGCACCGCGTACGACGTTGTGCTGATTTTGAAGCGTGGCCGCCACAACGTACAGGGCTGCAGCGTGAAGATCAGCAGCGAGCGCGCCACCGAAGACCCGAAGGTGTTCACTCAAATCAACATGCACTTCACATTGACTGGCAAGGGCGTTCCCGCCTCCGCCGTGGAACGAGCCATAGCCATGAGCCATGACAAATACTGCTCGGCCAGCATCATGTTGGGTAAAACAGCAGAAATTACCACCAGTTTTGAGCTGGTGGAAGCCTAAAACACAGGTTTAGATGCGGTGCGCCACGGTGGTCATCACCTTGGCCGCCAGTTGCATCATGGTTTTGAAAGGTGCGGGCAACTCGGCCGCCCCCGCGAGTTGCGCTTCTTTGGCGTGTTGCGCTTCATCCGTCTTCATTTGCGCCACGATGGCACGGCTGGCCCCGTCATTGGTGGGTAGCAAGCCCAAGTGGCTGTCTAAATGCGCCTCAACTTGACGCTCGGTCTCCACCACAAAGCCTAGGCTCATCCGGTCTCCGCCTAGCTTGGCTGCTACATAGCCAATGCTGAAGGCGCCTGCATACCAAAGTGGGTTGAGTAGGCTGGGGCGTCCCCCCAATGCTTGTAGGCGCTCCTCGACCCATGCCAAATGGTCTGTTTCTTCGATGCACGCCGCAGTCAGGTGCTGACGCAGCGCGTTGTCTTGGGTCGCCAAAGCTTGTGCGGTGTACAGCGCTTGGGCGCAGACTTCGCCAACATGGTTCACGCGCATCAGCGCAGAGGCTTCGCGCTTTTCAGCGTCGGTCAGCGGGGCTGTCGCGGGCACCTCGGCCGCCCACATGGGTGTGGGGCGGTTGGCGTGGTGGCGGGCAAAGACGGTGCGCAAGGCACTGTCGGCGGCGGTGAGAAGAGCATCCATGGTTCGAGTTTAAGGTGGAAGACAAAAAAGCGATCGCATGCCGTGATGGGTTGACCGCACACTAGCCCCAAGGGTTTGCGAGTGGTTTGGCGTTTGTTTGTTGCACGAATGCAACGGTTACCCTCTATTTTTGGACCTTGTCATCGCCGTTTGCGTGGTCGTCTGGTTCAATACATCCAACTTCCCGAAAACGGAGGTTGGTTCTGGAAAATTCAGAACCCCTGTTCAAACCTTGGAGAACCTTGAAATGAAAAAAACCCTCGTTGCATTGGCTGCTTTGTCTGCCATTTCTGCATTCGCACAATCTTCTGTGACCTTGTCTGGCCGCGCCAGCATTGACGTGTCTACTTTCGAAACTACTGGCTCTACAGCTGGTTCAGCTGCTGATTTCAAGCGTCGCGTTCGCGTTGCTGACTCAGCATCACGCATCACTTTCGCTGCCAACGAAGACTTGGGCGGTGGCTTGAAGGCCGGCGTGTACTGCGAAACTGGTATCAACGTTGACAACGGTTCTAACACTGGTCAAGCCGGTACAGTCAATGCAAACACATCACAATTCTGCTCACGCGAAGGCCGTGCTTACTTCGGTAACAACACCGCTGAAGTTCGTTTGGGTCGCCAAAACGTGTGGTGGACACAAGGCGCTTTGAACGAAGTGGGTTCTACTTACTTGGGTTCTGACTCTTTCACTAACTTGCAAAACGGCGGCGTGGGTGTTTACACCGTTCGCGGCGAAAACATGATCAAGTTGGTTGCTGGTGGCGACACAGGTGCATTCGCTGGTTCTGAAGTCTATACAGGCTTCATGGGCGTGAGCGGTGAATACGCAACTGCACCTGGTGCAACTGGTGAAGCTGTTGGCGCTAACAAAGACGCTGACGGTAAGTACTCAGGTTTGAAGTTGAACTACACAATGGGCCAATTGGTGTTCATGTTGGATCAGCAAACTTCTAAGTCTCCTTATGTTGCCTCTGGCAGCAGCTTCGACCGCAGCGCAGTCAAAGTTGGCGCAGCGTACAAGTACAACGCCACAAGCTTGGTCTCTTTGCAAACTTGGAGCAAGAAGCGTACTGACAACACAGGCGCTGGTTTCTCTGGCACAACAGGCTCAGCTAAAGACTCTGGCTACGGTATCGTGGTCAAGCATGACTTGGGCGGTAACTGGTTGGCTCACGCTCAGTGGGGCAAGGCTAACAACCTGACAGGTACAAGCGCTGGCGAAATCGCTGATTCTGGCGCAACTGCCTACTCTTTGGGTTTGACCAAGGCATTCTCTAAGCGTACCCACGTTTACACGGCTTACCATCAAATCAACAACAGCTCTGCAGCTGCTTACAACATGAGCGGTGGTAACTACACTTCTGCTGCAGCCGTTGGTGCTGGCGCAGATGTGAAAATGTTTGCATTGGGCATGATCCACAACTTCTAATCTTCATGCTGGCTTAGCCAGTTAGAGATTTAAAAGTCTAAAACCCCATCACTCGTCAGAGTGGTGGGGTTTTTTCATGCGGCTGAATTCTCCTTGATCTAGGTCAAGCATTTGCGGGCGTGTAGTTGATGCGCATCAATATGTGTTGTTTCGATTCGCAGTGAAATTAGCAGCACGGGAATAGACCCGAGTAAAGCTAAGGAAAACATCATGAAAAAAATTCTCATCGCCGCTGCTGTTGGTATGTTGGTTGCTGGTCAAGTGGCTGCGCAAGAAGGCCCTTGGTTGGTGCGTGCGCGTGCTGTGAATATGCATATGACCAATGAGAACTCAACGCCTGTCACAGGCTTGGGTGTGTCCAACAAGACGATTCCAGAAGTGGATGTTTCGTACTTCTTCAACAAAAACATTGCAGCTGAGTTGATTTTGACAGTTCCACAGCAAATGCACGTTGTTTCTGCTGGCGGCGATGTGGGCACATTCAAGGCTCTGCCTCCCACATTGACCGTGCAATACCATTTCACTGACTTCAATGGCTACAAGCCTTATGTGGGCGCAGGTGTGAACTTCACCAAAATCACAAATGTGAATTTGGCTGGCGGTGTCTTCAGCTTAGATAACCACAGCTACGGTTTTGCCTTGCAAGCCGGCGTTGACGTACCGTTGACCAAGCAAGTTTCTTTGAACTTCGACATCAAGAAAGTTCAAATTCAATCGGATGTTTACGTCGCTGCGACAGGCGCTAAAGCGGGTACGCTCAAGCTCGACCCAACCTTGGTAGGCGTGGGCATTGGTTACCGCTTCTAAGCGACTCGCACTGACTTTGTCAGTGAAAGCTTGAAAAGCCTCAGACCCCCTCACTTGAAAGAGTGAGGGGGTTTCTTTATACCTAAACGAATTGCGTCGATAATTTTTGACGTGAACATGCCTGATATTTTTTCTTCATTAGCCCATGAGCGCCGCTCTGTGCGTGCCTATCTTTCTACGCCTGTGCCCGCTGCGTTATTGCGCGAGGTGCTGGTGTTGGCTCGGCTGGCCCCCAGTGGTGCCAATCTGCAGCCCGGCGCGTTCATAGCGATCCAAGGGGCTGTGAGGCAGCAGCTTAGTCATGATTTGGTCAATGCATGGCGTGCCGGGCATCAAGAGACCGAAGACTACGACTACTTTCCTAACCCGATGCCCATGATGCTTCGTCGTCGCCAAGTCGCGTCTGCGCAAGCCTTGTATGGTGCATTGAATGTGGCACGCGACGATCGTGCTGGGCGAGATGCGCAGTTTGAGCGCAATTTCCGTTTCTTTGATGCACCTGTGGCACTGGTGGTGACCATGACGCACGGGTTTGGCAGCGGGGGTTACATGGACCTTGGTATGGCGCTGTATGGCTTGATGTTGGCCGCGCAAGCCAAAGGGT
>CANCCJ010000062.1 GCA_947374535.1 Comamonadaceae bacterium
GGCAAGATCGTGGCTAAGTCTTCCAAGTACCACGCGCATGACGAAACAGGTGAATACCACTTGGGCGACATGATCGAGATCACGGAAAGCAAGCCAATTTCGAAAACCAAAAACTGGGTCGTGACCCGTCTGGTTGAGAAAGCCGCTGCGGTTTAAATACCAAAGGGCTTCGGCTCTGCAAGGCTAACGAAAACGACCCACAATCTGGGTCGTTTTCATTTGTAACGTCAATTATTAGGAGACACCATGATCAAAGTCGGAGACACCTTGCCACACACCACGCTGATGGAATATTCAGAAGTCGAAGGTGAAGGCTGCAGCATTGGCCCAAATGCCGTAGATGTTGCAAAAGCCACTGCTGGCAAAACGATTGCTTTGTTTGCTTTGCCAGGCGCGTTCACGCCAACATGTTCAGCCAAACACGTGCCCGGCTATGTCGAGCACTTTGAGGAATTCAAAGCAGCGGGCGTTGATGAGATCTGGTGCGTGAGTGTGAACGATGCATTCGTGATGGGCGCTTGGGCACGTGAGCAACACACCAACGGCAAAGTGCGCATGTTGGCCGACGGCAGTGCTGATTTCGCGAAGGCCACGGGTTTGGTTTTAGACCTGACAGCGCGCGGCATGGGTTTACGTAGCGATCGTTACTCGATGCTGGTCAAAGATGGCAAGGTTGTGACCTTGAACGCCGAAGCGCCAGGAAAATTTGAAGTCAGCGGTGCTGACACGCTGCTGGCCCAAGCCAAAGCTTAAGTGAATCGTGATAAAAAAGCCGCGCTAGAGAAGCGCGGCTTTTTTATGTCTCAAAGTTTTAGCCGATATTGACCAAGCGATACACCGCATAAGCACAAGCGACAAGAATGCTAAGCGCAAGCAAGCGAGATGAGTTTGTGTCGCGCGAATGGCGCGTATGCGAGGGCAAATCTTTGTCACCATGCAACATAGGTGAAATCAAATCTGTATTTTTGAAGAGCTTGTAATAAAGCACGGTGGCGAAGTGCAACGCGATCAGCGCAATCAAAAGCACCTTGCCAATTTCAGTGTGGTATTCAGTAGCCAGCTCAACCCAATCGCTAGGAACGAGAGCCACCCAAGGGCCTGTATTGCTGATTTCATCGTCGCTCATGAAGCCGCTAAAAACTTGTAGCAACAGGACGATGAGCATCGTTAACACCGACAACGCACCCAGTGGGTTGTGTCCGACATGCTGTAGCGCTTGCTTGTCGCGTATCGAACGAACATAGGCCATGAGGTGCGTCGGCGTTGGCACGAAATGGACAAAGCGCGACCAATGTCCGCCCACGAGTCCCCAAGCAAGACGGAAGAAAACCAAGGTGAGCACCGTATAACCCAGCCAAAAATGAAAGCGCATCGCTTCATCGCCAAGTTCTCCAGTGATGAGAAGACCAGCAGTCGAAAATATCAAAAAAGCATGAAAAATGCGTGTGGGAAGATCCCAGATGCGAATGCGTTGTGTCGATTGCGTGTGTGTCATGGTTGCTAGTGAACAGTAAAAGACAAGGTTGCGTATAGTTCGTAAACTCACAACATTTTTGTAAGAACCAATTTTCAACCCTAAAGGATCGTTTCGCATGAAAAAAATTATTTTGTCGTTGATGGCAATCATTGCTGCCGCCATGAGCTTTTCCGCGTCAGCGCAATTTGCCAAGCCAGAAGATGCGTTGAAATACCGTAAAGCTGCGTTCACAGTGATGTCGACTCACTTTGGCCGACTGGGGGCCATGGCTCAAGGCAAGGTGCCTTTTGATGCCAAGTCTGCTGCTGACAACGCAGAGATCGTGGTGGACATGGCCAAGTTGCCATGGGCCGCTTTTGGAGAAGGTACAGACGTTGGTGACACAAAAGCTAAGCCAGAAGTTTGGAAGCAAAGCGCCAAATTCAAAGAAGCTGCTGAGAAATTGCAGGCCGAGTCAGTCAAGTTGGCCGCAGCAGCTAAGTCGGGTAAAGAGGATGCATTTAAAACTGCGTTCTCAGCCACGGCTGGCGCGTGCAAGTCATGCCACGATGACTTCAAAGCCAAGTAAGCAAATCCGATAAAGAAGCTGTTAAAACAGATTGGTGCCGAGTCAATCACGGGGCACGAATCAAGGTTCGTGCCCCGTTTTTCGTTGGCTAAATGATGTGTTTTTGACGCAGATGTGCAAGGGTTTGGTCGTCAAGATGCAGCACATCACGCAACACGACTTCGGTGTGTTGCCCCAGCAAGGGTGGCGGTAAGTCGGTTCGCACCGGCGTTGCACTGAGTTTCATGGGGCTAGCAACCAATTCAACAGCGCCACTGACTGGGTGATGCCATGTGTTCACCATCTCGCGTGAGCGAATGTGGGGATCCGCAAAAACTTCTGCCAAATTGTTGATCGCGCCACAAGGCACTTTGGCTGCTTCCAAGGCATGCAGCCAATCAGATTTGCTGCGCGTCAGCAGAACTGCCTCCAGCAAGGGGATAAGCACAGCACGGTGGCGCACACGATCTGCATTTTTCACAAACCGCGGGTCCTTGCAAAGTTCGGGCCGATTGGCGACGGCGCAAAACTTGGCGTATTGGCCATCGTTACCGATTGCCAAGATGATGTGGTCCTTGGTTCCATCGGCAGCCGGTGCCACTTCAAACACTTGGTAGGGGACGATGTTTTGGTGCGCATTTCCAGCGCGGCCTGGCACTTTGCCTTCGTGCTGACCCGACACCAAATAGTTGGCGCCTAAGTTGGCCAGCATGGCCACTTGCGTGTCAAGCAGGGCCATGTCAATGTGTTGACCTTGTCCTGTTTTCTCGGCGTGGCGAAGCGCCGCGAGAATGGCGACTGTGGCGTACATGCCTGTGAATAAATCGGCCACAGCAACACCGACCTTCTGTGGGCCACCGCCTAAGTCGTCGCGCTCGCCAGTGACACTCATCAAACCGCCAATGCCCTGAATGGCGTAGTCATAACCTGCGCGATCACGGTAAGGACCCGTCTGGCCAAACCCGGTCACGCTGCAGTACACCAGCTTGGGGTTGAGTTGCGAAAGCGCGGTGTAGTCCAAGCCGTAGCGGGCCATGTCTCCCACCTTGAAGTTTTCGATGAACACATCGCAGACTTGAACCAGTTGTCGAATCAGGTCTTGGCCTTCGGGTGTGGCAATGTCACAGGTAACAGAGCGTTTGTTGCGGTTGGTGCCTAGGTAATAGGCGGCATCGCGCGTGTCGGCACCGGAGGTATCTTTTAAAAAAGGGGGCCCCCATGTGCGGGTGTCGTCACCCGCACATGGGCGCTCAATTTTGATGACGTCTGCGCCTAAATCAGCCAAGGTTTGCGTGCACCAAGGCCCAGCCAAAACGCGAGATAAGTCGAGAATTCGAATGCCGTCGAGAGAGTTCATCGGTCCATTGTCGGACAAGTGACACAAGGGCCGCGACAAGTGTGTGACATCAAAATCGGCGCGGGGTGGGGCTCTGATAATGCAAGCTATGAAACGCTCCATCATCCGACATTTGCAAGACATCGCGGGGATGGCCGTTTTGGTCTGCGCGTTGGGTTGCACGCCAGCGCTGAATTGGCGACAAGTCGCGACTGACGACGCGCAAGTCCAGTTGCTACTGCCATGCAAGCCAGATCAAGCCACACGCGATGTGGTGCTGTTCGCAGGCGGGCAAGAGGTGTCGACCACATTGACGCTGCAAGGCTGTGAAGCGGGTGGAATGCAATTCACTTTTGGGCAAATGTCGCATCCCATTGGTGTCACGAGCACCGAGGTCTTAGCTGCATGGCGCTTAGCCAGTTTGGCGCCCCTCAATGCTTCGCCTGGCGAAGCATTGCCGGAGGTGTGGCAGCTCAAGGGCGTTGACATCGCGCCACCGGCTGTGCGGACACGCGTATCGACCGATACGCATCAAGTGCAATGGGTGTGGTTTGTTCACGCCGACAAAATTTACCAAGCTGCGGTGTATGGCAAGCCTAAGGACAAAGGATTGCCAGAGGCGGCTGAAACTTATTTTTCAGGAATTCAAGTGCCATGACTCGTGATGTGCTGCCACGCCGAACGGCGATTTGGGTGTTCGTGGCCTTTGCCTCGGCTTATTTTTTGTCGGCTTTGTTGCGCGCGATCACGGCCACCTTGTCGCCAAGTTTGAGTTTGGAGTTTGGCTTGCATGCGCGTGATCTCGGGCTGCTGGCTGGAGGCTATTTCTTTGGTTTTTCGCTGACCCAGTTGCCAATGGGGCATTGGCTGGATCAACGTGGGCCCAAAAAAGTCGTGCTCAGCTTTTTGGGCGTCGCAGTTGTGGGTTGCTTGGCCTTTGCGTGGGCGACAGATTTTCAAGGCTTGCTACTGGCGCGTGTGCTGATTGGCGTGGGCGTCAGCGCTTGCTTGATGGCCCCTCTCACCGGCTATCGCCGTTGGATCAAGTTGGAACAACAACAACGCGCCAACTCTTGGATGTTGATGACGGGCGCTTTGGGTATGTTGGCATCGACCTTACCAGTGCAATGGCTGCTGCCCTTGCTCGGTTGGCGCTGGATGTTTGTGGGTTTGGCCTTGTTGATCGTGTTGTCGATGGCGTTGATGGCTTGGCAAGTACCCAAGTGGCGGCTGGCAGGGCCTGTCGCTGTTCATTCAGATTCGGCCAAGCGAGCGGGCCTCTTGGCAAGCTATGAACAAGTGTGGGCGAGTCCGTATTTCCGAAGCCTCGCTCCGATGGGCTTTTTTAACTACGGCGGCATGATCGCCATGCAAACCTTGTGGGCGGGACCTTGGATGGTCAAGGTTGCAGGCTACACGCCGCTTGAGGCCGCAACGGGTTTGTTTTGGCTCAATGTGTGCATGTTGATCACGTTTTGGTTGTGGGGCATGGTGACACCTGCGCTGACGAAACGCGGCTACAACGCCAACAAACTCATGACCTACGGCGTGCCTTTGAATTTCTGTGTGCAGCTCTATATCGTGCTGGGTGGCGCCGATGCAGGTGCTTTGCATTGGGCGTTGTTTTGCGTCACCAGCTCCTTCGTGGCATTGGCCCAACCTGCTGTGGGCATGTCATTTCCGTCGGCTTTGGCAGGGCGCGCCTTGTCGGCTTACAACCTCGTGCTGTTTTTAGGCGTGTTTGTGGTGCAGTGGGGCATGGGCTTGATGATTGATGGATTCAAGGCAGAAGGTTTCCAAGAGCCTCAAGCGTTTCAATGCGCAATGGCCGTGTTTTTTATCTGCTGTTTGGCGTCCTATGGTTATTTCTTGAAACACAAGTCGGACAGTTGATAATCCAAACCACACGACACGTCTTTTCTATGAGCAACCGCATCCTCATCATCGCCCATGCACCGCTGGCTCACGCTCTGCGTGAATGCGCCCTGCATGTGTATCCCGAATGCGCTGGCGATGTCATCGCCTTGGATGTGTTGCCTCAAGCGCAGCCTGAAGACACCTTGGCCCAAGCCCAACAAGCGGTGGGCCAGGCGCTAGAGACAGGCTTGTTGGTGTTGACGGATATCTTTGGCGCCACGCCTGCCAACGTCGCACACAAGTTGGTTGCAGGCAGCAAAGCCAAGCTCATTGCGGGCGTGAACTTACCCATGTTGTACCGAACCGTGTGTTATCGCCATGAGCCTTTGGATGCGCTTGTCGCGCGTGCACTGACCGGCGGTACACAAGGCGTGATGCAAGTTGCCATCACCGCCCCTCAAAATCAGAATCGCCGAACCCATGATCAAAACCACAACGACCATCAGCAATAAATTGGGCTTGCACGCGCGTGCGTCCGCCAAACTCACCAAGCTCGCGGGGAGCTATCCGTGTGAGGTATGGATCAGCAAAGGTGAGCGGCGTGTGAATGCCAAAAGCATCATGGGCGTCATGATGTTGGCTGCTGGCATTGGCACCGATGTCGAGTTAGAAACCAGCGGCGCACAAGAGCAAGAAGCCATGGAGGCTTTGCTTGCTTTGATGGCCGACAAATTTGGTGAAGGCGAGTAAAGCCTTATGACGTTTTCAGTTCACGGTCTTGCAGTCGCGCGAGGTATTGCCATTGGGCGTGCCGTGTTGGTGGCGTCCAGTCGTGTGGACGTGGCGCATTACTTTATTGAGCCAGAGCAGGTCACGTCTGAACTGCTGCGTTTGACCCAAGCGCGTGAGGCGGTGATTGCCGAGTTGCAACATTTGCATGACAACTTGCCCAAAGAAGCGCCGCCTGAAATGGCTGCGATTCTTGAAGTTCACCTGATGTTGCTACAAGACACCATGCTGGCCGAAGGTGTGGGCTTGTGGGTGAAAGACAGGCTCTACAACGCTGAGTGGGCGTTGACCTCGCAACTCGATGTGGTGGCGCGCCAGTTTGATGAGATGGATGACGCTTATTTGCGAGAGCGTAAAGGCGACCTAGAGCAAGTGGTGGAACGTACGTTGCGCCACATGAAAGGCATGGCCCATGTGATGCCACAGGTCGTCAGCAAGCGCAGCGGTCAAGCGCGGCAGCAAGACTTGCAGCTGGGCGACGAAATGGATGTGCCTCTGGTGTTGGTGGCCCATGATTTGTCGCCGGCTGACATGCTTCAGTTCAAGCAAAGTGTGTTTACGGGGTTTGTCACAGACGTGGGCGGCAAGACATCGCACACCGCCATCGTGGCGCGTAGCTTGGACATTCCTGCGGTGGTCGGTGCGCGCACGGCCAGTCAGTTGGTACGCCAGGATGACTGGATCATCATTGATGGCGATGCGGGCGTGGTCATCGTCAACCCTTCGCCCATCATCTTGGCCGAGTACGGTTTCAAGCAGCGCCAAGCGGACGTCGAGCGCGAACGTCTTTCGCGCTTGCGCTATACGCCAGCGGTCACCTTAGATGGTCAACGTGTGGATCTCTTGGCCAATATTGAAATGCCAGAAGATGCGCCTGCGGCGTTGGGCGTGGGTGCGGTTGGTGTTGGTTTGTTTAGAAGCGAATTTTTGTTCATGGGCCGCGAAGGTGCGCTGCCCGATGAAGAAGAGCAGTACCAAGCCTACAAGCGCGCCGTCGAAGGCATGAAGGGCATGCCCGTCACCATTCGCACCGTCGATATTGGTGCAGACAAACCGCTGGACCGCGCGGCCAAAGAGGATGCGCATTTGAACCCTGCCTTGGGCTTGCGCGCCATTCGTTGGAGCTTGGCCGATCCCGCGATGTTTTTGACGCAGCTGCGTGCTGTGCTGCGCGCTGCGTCGCACGGACAAGTGCATTTGCTCATTCCGATGTTGGCCCATGAGCGCGAAATCAAACAAACGCTGGCGCTGTTAGAAAAAGCCCGCAAGCAATTGGATGAGCGCGGAATGGTCTTCGGGCCAGTGAAGGTCGGCGCCATGATTGAAGTGCCTGCTGCTGCTTTGAGCGTGAAAATGTTCTTGCGCTACTTTGACTTTTTGTCGATTGGTACGAACGACTTGATTCAATACACCTTGGCCATCGACCGAGCCGATGAGTCTGTGGCGCATTTGTACGATCCACTGCATCCAGCGGTGTTGCGTTTGGTCGCTGACGTCATTGCGGAGTGCCGCGCACAAGGCAAGGGCGTGAGCGTGTGTGGCGAGATGGCGGGCGATCCCGCGCTCACACGTTTGTTGCTGGGTTTGGGTTTGCGAGGCTTCTCGATGCATCCCACGCAAATCCTGGCTGTGAAGCAAGAGGTGATTCGCGCAGATACGGCACGCCTTCAGACGTGGGCGCAAGACGTGCTGGCCAGCGATGAGCCAGCCGAGTTGGTGGGGTTTTAAGCTTTAGCCGCTAATGTGAAAAGCGCGTTAAAAATGTTCCAGCGCCGAGAGTCAGCCGTCACGATCTTCCTAACTGCGGTTTGCCGGACAGCGTTGAGATTCGGCTGATCGGTCCGAGTTCTGCTGTGGCCACAAGCATGGCTGGTGCGAGTTGCTGCATGGCTGCCAAAGTAAGCCGTTGGCGGGGTCCAGCAATGCTGACCACACCGACCGTCTCTTGGCCCCGTATCACTGGCGCGGCCATCGCGGTCATACCTGGTGCGAACACTTCGTCGATCATCGCGTAGCCCCGCGAGCGAGCTTCATGCAGCATGTCCAAAAGTGACATGACAGTGGTTGGGGCCTTCGGGCCGTAGTCTTTGGGTTGGCCAAATCCTTGGCGGCTGACCAATTCAAGGGCGCGTTCGTCGCTCAGGGTCAGCAACCAAGCATGGCCTGAGGCGGTACACGACAAGCGGGCGTCCATGCCCATGTCAGGGTCGTAACGCAGCCCCATGCGTGTCCCTTGCGACTTCGCCACCCAGACCAGCCGGTCGCCATCGACGATCGACAACCGGACAAGTTCGCCCGATGTCTTGGCCAGTCGCTCGAGTACAGGCTCAGCGATGTCCACGATGCCTTTGCTACTTAGAAGTCCCAGCCCCATTGACGCTAGCTTTGCCGTGAGCAAGTAATCTCCCTGGCTGCGCAATTGGCGCACATAGCCGCGTCTTTGCAATTCGGTGAGAAGGCGATGGCATGCGCTGCGTGGAATGTCCAACTCGTCGGCCAATGCGGTCAAAGGCATGCCTTCTGGCTGATCGCACAGTTGCTCAAGAAGAGTGAGACCGCGGTCAAGGGCGAGCGTCATGATTCACTGCTTTCTGAAAGGGTATCGAGTTCAAGTACTCACGCAGTGCCGTCTTACAAGGCTGCAGCAAATAGCAAATGTCATTATATGAAATAAGTTTCCAAAATGGAATACATAAATTTCAAACTCCTCACAATCCATGCAAACAACTTCAAAGATCACCATGCCGCATCCACTTTTCATTCTGAATGGATCCAACCTGAACATGCTTGGAACCCGAGAGCCGGGCTTGTATGGCACCACGACGCTGGCTGAAATCGAAGCATCCGCGCGTCAACTGGCCGAGTCGCTCGGCTTGGACTGTGACTTTCGCCAAACCAACCACGAAGGCGTTCTGGTGGACTGGATCCAAGAGGCTGCCAAGCGGGAAGCGGCCGTGATCATTAACCCTGCCGGCTTCTCGTTCGGATGTGTGCCGGTACTAGACGCCTTGAAGCTGCTGCGAAGGCCCCTCATCGAAGTCCATCTCACCAATATTCACCAACGACCCGCCCCTTACACGTACTCACTCGTCTCGCAGGTTGCCAATGGCGTCATCTGCGGACTCGGCCCCGCCGGATACTTGCTCGCGGTGCGCGCAGTAGCAGAACAACTCGCCTGAGAGGTACACCATGTCAATGCTTGGAAAGGCCGCACTGGCCATGTGGTGGGATGTGTCGGACGATGTAAGACAGGAGTTGGAGCACTGGCATGCCCACGAGCACGTTCCCGAGCGCCTGTCGATTGCAGGATTTTTACGGGCGTCACGCTGGACTGAGGTCTCTGGCGGTGAAGGCTTCTTCGTGATGTATGAATTGGAAGACCATGGGGTGCTGGCATCGGCGCCCTATGTGGCGCGGCTTAATGCACCGACGCCTTGGTCGACGAAGATGATGCCATTGCACCGCAACATGGTTCGAACCCAGTGCCAAGTCGTTCATAGCCATGGGGGTGTGACCGCCCGGCATGCGCTGACGGTCCGCTGCTCACCCGTCAATGGACAAGAGGAAGAACTGCAACGCCATCTCGCTGATTTTGCAGAATCTGTTTCGCAACGCCCGGGGATCGTCGGCCTGCACGTGCTTCGCCACGAGGCGCCCGAGATGGCGGCGACCACCGAACAAAAAATACGTGGCAATGCTGACCGCGCTGCCGACTGGATCATCGTTGTCAGCGGGTATGACCTTGACGCATTACGCAGGATCGGAGACGAAGAGCTCTGCGAAGCTCGTCTGCGCGCATCGGGTGCCCTACCAGAGACACGATGCCAAGTTTTTACGCTGGCCTACACCGCCATACCAACAGATATGCGCTGATCGGCAAAAGCCATGTGCAAGGTCGCGCAATCCAGCGACCGAGTATTCACCTAAAGAGTTCCATGAGGCATGGACAGAAATCAACAATTACCACTGGAGATGACATGAAAGCCAAACTAATTAAATTCGCCGCGATTCTCGGCCTCGTAGCTGCCAACACACTCGCGATGGCCCAAGATATTCAGGAGCGGACGATTAAATTCGGACACTTGAACAACACCGATCACCCAACCAGCATGGGGGTCAAAAAGTTTGCTGAACTCGTTGCCGCCAAGAGCGGCGGAAAAATCAAGGTGAACGAATTCGCCAGCAGCCAGCTCGGCAACGAGTTGCAACAGCAGTCGGCGATGATGGGTGGCGTGCAAGAAATGTTGGTGGCATCGACCACCTCTCTGACGGGTATCGTGAAGGAATACGGACTGTTAGATTTTCCTTTCCTCTTTAGCAACGCACGTCAGGCAGATGCGATGGTGGACGGCCCACTTGGCAAGATGCTCAACAGCAGACTAAACGACAAAGGCATTGTTGTATTGGGCTTCTTTGATTTGGGGTTTCGTAATGTCACCAACAGCAAGCGCCCCATCACCAAAGGTGAGGATTTGGATGGCCTCAAGTTGCGCGTGATACCCAATCCTGTATTCGTTGAAACCTTCAAGACATTCAAAGCGAATCCGGTTCCTATGCCTTTCGCCGAACTCTATGGTGCGCTTGAAAACAAAGCCGTAGACGGCCAAGAGAATCCTTACGCAGTGATTTTGTCGAGCAAGTTTTACGAAGTGAACAAGTTTGTGAGCGAAACGAATCACGTGTACGCGACCAACCCGATTCAAATCAGCAAACGCTTCTGGGACAAGCTGTCGCCGGTCGAACAAAAACTGCTTCAAGATGCTGCAACAGAAGCGCAAAACTATCAACGCGTTGTGAGCCGCGAAGTTTCCAGCAAGGCTGTCGCCGAATTGAAGGCCAAGGGCATGATCTTCAACGAGATCTCTGCGCCAGAGCAGGCGCGCATGCGTTCAGAAGTAAAGGCCGTGTACGAAAAATTTGCCGCGTCTTATGACCCAGCGGTGGTCAAGCTATTCAAGAGCGAACTGGAGCGCGTGTCGAAGATTTGAGCTCGCGCAGCATCTTCAAACTTTTCAATGAGAAGAGCCTAGAGATTTGGGCAGATACCAATCTCTAGAGGTTTCTTCTTAAAGTAAAAGAAAAAATTTATCGCTAACTTCAATAAGCCCGTAGTTACTTCGAGTTGATAGCGTCGGATGCCGCGTGGGCTTGTTGGTCCGCGTGGTAACTTGAACGCACCATAGCGCCGATGGCGGCATGGCTAAAGCCCATTTCGTAGGCTTTCTCTTCAAACATCTTGAATGTATCTGGGTGCACGTAGCGGCGCACGGGTATGTGGCTGGTGCTGGGGGCGAGGTATTGGCCGATGGTCAACATATCAATGTTGTGGTCGCGCATGTCTTGCATGACGGCCAAAATCTCTTCGTCGGTCTCACCGAGGCCCACCATCAAGCCGCTTTTGGTCGGCACGTTGGGGAACAGGGCTTTGAATTTTTTAAGTAAGTTCAAACTGAACGCATAGTCACTGCCAGGGCGCGCTTCTTTGTAGAGGCGAGGCACGGTTTCCATGTTGTGGTTCATCACATCAGGCGGCGCGGCTTTCAAAATCTCGAGTGCGCGGTCGTCGCGGCCACGGAAGTCAGGTACCAAAATTTCGATCTGGGTTTGGGGTGACAGCTCGCGCGTGCGGCGGATGCAATCCACAAAGTGTTGACTGCCACCATCGCGCAAATCGTCGCGATCCACGCTGGTGATGACCACGTATTTGAGTTTCAAGGCGGCAATGGTTTTGGCTAAGTTTTCTGGCTCGTTCACATCGAGTGGGTCGGGGCGGCCATGACCCACATCGCAGAAGGGGCAGCGGCGTGTGCACTTGTCGCCCATGATCATGAAGGTGGCTGTGCCTTTGCCAAAGCACTCACCAATGTTGGGGCAGCTGGCTTCTTCGCAGACGGTGACCAATTTATTGGTGCGCAACACGTCTTTGATTTCGTAAAAGCGTGTGGAAGGTGAGCCAGCTTTGACGCGAATCCAATCGGGCTTTTTCAGCACTTCGCTTTGTTCCACTTTGACGGGAATGCGCGACAGCTTGGCTGCAGCTTTTTGCTTGGCCGAAGGGTTGTAGTTTTGGACGGTTTGCGCTTCGCGCACAACTGGGTTGTTAGGGGTGGACATAGCAGATAGGCCTGTTTTCAAAGCCCTGTGTTCAGGGCGCTAAATAGGTGACGAGCTTTTGACTCAAAACATCAGCGGCTTCTTGCCAGCTGACCGATACGCCGATTGTAGAAAGGTCGACGGTTTGCAGGCCTTGATAACCGCAAGGGTTGATGCGTTGGTAGGGCGATAGGTCCATGGCCACGTTCAGTGCAACGCCGTGGTAGGTGCAATGTCTGCTGACTTTGATGCCCAATGCTGCAATTTTTCCGAGGCCTGTGAAGTCTGGATTTTTGTCGGCGTCTTGTTGTGGGCGTTGCGCAAGCAGCGCGTGACTGTGCGGGTCCTCAAGTCGTATGTAGATGCCGGGTGCGCCAGAGACGCGGTGCCCAGTCACCCCAAACTGAGCCAGTGTGCGGATCACGGCTTCTTCAATGCGATACACGTATTCTTTGACGTAATAGCCGGCGCGCTTCAAGTCAATCAGTGGGTAGGCCACCACTTGCCCTGGGCCGTGAAACGTCACTTGGCCGCCACGGTTGGTGGGGACCACGGGGATGTCGCCTGGCGCAAGCAGGTGGTCTTCATGTCCAGCGAGGCCTTGTGTGAAAACGGGGGTGTGTTCGCACACCCAAATTTCATCAGGCGTGTCGGGCGTGCGCGCAGCCGTGAAGTCCTGCATGGCCTGATAGGTGGGCAGGTACGGCACGAGGCCGAGTTGTTGGATCACAGAACGACTTTCACCATCGGGTGAGAGGAGAGGGTTTTGTAGAGCTCGTCGAGTTGCTCACGGCTAGTGGCCGTCACGGTGATGGTGACACCCAAATAATTACCGCCTTTGCTTTCGCGCAACTCAATGGTGGTGGCGTCGAAGGCAGGGTCAAATTGTTCGGCAATGTAAGTTACCGCATGAACAAAACCATCGACCTTTGAGCCCATCACTTTGATGGGGAAAAGACTTGGATACTCAATCAACGAGTCTGCGCGAGGGTTTTCACCGGGAGGGTTGGGGCTTGTCATGTCGCAAATTATCCTCTTCTTGGTGCGATGTGCTCGAAAGCGTATGTGTTATCACGTACAATCATGGGTTCTGTAGAGACGAGTGGATGTAACCTGGGCGTAAACAAACATGACCAGAATACAACCCGAAGATCAAGAAAACGTTCAAGACGCGTTTACGCAACTTACTGCTGAACAAGCAGCCGAGTTGCGCAAACGTCAGCCACTTCTGTCGGTATGGCGGGTGGTGGGAGCTCAAGCAGTGACTGGGCTTCTGGTGGCGGGTCTTGTTTGGTTTGTGTCAGGGCGTATGGCCGCTGTGTATTCAGCGCTTTACGGCACTCTGGCGGTGATTATTCCGGCGGCATTATTTGCGCGAGGCTTGACCAGTCGGGTCGCTTCGGTAAATGTGGGTGCCGCCGTGTTTGGCTTCTTCCTGTGGGAAATGGTCAAGATAGGCTTGACGGTCGCAATGTTGTTTGCGGCGCCTCGCCTTGTGAGTGATTTGAGCTGGCCTGCCATGTTGGTGGGTTTGGTGGTGACAATGAAGGTGTATTGGGTGGCGCTTGGCTTTCGCAAAGTGTTTTACCCAGTCAGTCCAACTTAAAGAAGAGCGAACGAATGTCTGTTGAACATGGTCCGACCGCTGGTGAATACATCGTTCACCACCTGACGCATCTGCAAAACAAGCCGATGGCTGGCGTCATTGACTTCTCCGTATACAACATCGACTCAATTTTCTGGTCTGTGTTGTTGGGGGTGGTTGCTAGTTTCTTCTTGTGGCGTGCCGCGCGTGGCGCAACTGCCCATGCGCCAGGCCGTTTCCAAGCTGCTGTTGAAATCTTGGTTGAAATGGTGGATAGCCAAGCCAAGGGAATTATTCACAGTTCTGCAAGCCGTAAGGTTGTGGCGCCACTGGCTTTGACGGTGTTTGTGTGGATCTTCTTAATGAACGCCATGGATTTGTTCCCTGTTGATTTGTTCCCCAAGCTTTGGGAGATGGTCTACGGTGCAAACGGTGGTGATGCTCATCACGCCTACATGCGTGTGGTGCCTTCGGCTGATTTGTCGACCACGTTGGGCTTGTCTACTTCTGTTTTGCTCGTCTGCGTGTTTTACAACATGAAGATCAAAGGTATTGGCGGCTGGGTGCATGAGTTGTTCTGCGCGCCGTTCGGTGCTCATCCTCTGCTCTGGCCTGTGAACTTCGTCATGCAAATGATTGAATTCGCAGCCAAGACCGTGTCACATGGCATGCGACTTTTTGGCAACATGTATGCTGGCGAGTTGGTGTTTATGTTGATCGCCTTGATGGGTGGCGCTGCCGCTGCCACATTACCAGGCATCTTGTTGCCTATCGGTCACATCATTGCTGGTTCCATCTGGGCCATCTTTCACATCATGATCATTACATTACAGGCCTTCATTTTTATGATGTTGACGCTGGTGTATGTGGGTCAAGCGCACGACGCGCACTGATTTCGGTTTTTTCTTAACTTTTCTCTCTCATCCATTCTTTAGGAGCAACAAAATGGAACACGTCCTCGGTTATGTAGCACTCGCAGCTGGCCTCATCATTG
>CANCCJ010000063.1 GCA_947374535.1 Comamonadaceae bacterium
CTGGCCGAGTGACAGTTGGCAATCGCTTGCGGAATTTCAGCGCGCAAGGGATCGCTCAAACCGATCAGACCTAGCCACTCAAAATCAAAACCATGCGCAGAGCTGGGCCACGCGTCGCCGACAAAGCGTCCCTGTGCCACAGCCAACACGCGCAAACCATCTGAGGCCATCGCATGCACCACCTCGCCCCATTGCGCTTGCAACGCGGGTGAAAGATGACACAAATCCATCACCGCCTCTGGCGCCCCCTTGGCAGACACGATGTGCGCCCCATCTTCACTGGCACGCCACACATGTGACATGGCGCGCAAAGCGGGGCTCAGGGCGTAAGTTTGCACCAACGCCCAATCAGGATGCAAATGTTCAGAGTCGCTCAGCCACGTTTGCCCCAGCGCATGAAAGGCAATTTCCATTGGGTCAAAAGGCTCAGGCGCACTCGCCAAAATCGCGTGTTCGACCAAGCCATGAAAATCGTCCGGCAACGATTCACCATTGATTTTGAAAAGGCGTGGCGCAGAGGCCGCCCCCACCGCCAAGGCCGCAACTTTCATGCGGTTTTCAGTCAAGGTACCCGTTTTGTCTGTGCACAACACCGTGGTTGCGCCCAAAGCTTCAATCGCGTTGATATGACGGGTCAACACCCCTTCCTGCGCCAAACGATGTGCGCCCAAGGCCGGAAAGATGGCCATCACCACCGGATACTCTTCGGGCAAGATGGCCATGGCCAAAGCAATTCCCGACAACAGCGCAGGCAACCATGCACCGTTGCGAAGGCCCAAAGTCAAGATCATCAGGACGCACAAGCCAAACGTGATCCACGCCAACACCTTCACCAACTGGGCGGTTTGCTTTTGCAGCGGCGTCAGCGCCGTTTCGATTTGGTTCAATGACTCGCCAATGCGCCCCATCTGACTACGCATGCCAGTGGCGGTGACACGCACCACCCCTTGGCCACGAACCACAAAAGTGCCGCCGAAGACAGCTGCCAATTCATCCCCACCAGGCTGTTGGACACTCGCCAAAGCTTCATCGAAAGCCTCGCCCACCTTAGTCACAGCCAACGATTCACCCGTCAACAAAGACTCATCTACTTGCAATTGGTCCGCGTGCAACACCCAGGCGTCGGCCGCAATACGGTCGCCCTCAGCGATAAACAACACATCGCCCACCACCACCTCACGCGAAGGCACACTGGTGCGTTGGCCATCACGCAAGACTTGAGCGAAAGGCTGGCTCAGTTGCCGCAACGCATCAATGGCGGCCTCTGACTTTCCCTCTTGATAAAAGGTCAAAGCCAACACTGCCAACACAAAGACAAACAGCGTGAGGCCTTCAGTCAAATCACCCAGCACCAAATACAACGAAGCAGCCAGCACCAGCAATGCAAACATGGGCTCCATCAACATCGCCCAAAGCCTTGTCCACACGCTTCGGCGTTGTGCAACATCTAACGCGTTGCCGCCGTCGTGCGCGAGTTGCAGCGCAGCCTGCTGAGAAGTCAAGCCATTAAGAAAAGATGTGTCGGTGATATTCAAGGTTGTCAGCTGCAGCTGCCATTTTCAAACGTAGAAGAGCTTTTAATTTGCTGAGTTTTTTGATGTGTGTCTATACGATAGATCACAGAGTATGAGAAAAAATTTGTAAGAATCATTTGTCGCATATGATTTAAACAACACCAGAGCATCTCATCAAACAAGCCATATTTTCACCATGCCTCGCATTCAATTAGGTGCATCGTTATCTGAAAAACTAGCGAAAACACTAGAAACAAGTATTCGTGAAGGGAAGCTCGAAACGGGTAAAAAACTCCCTACCGAAAACGCGTTAGTAGAAAAGCATGGCGTCAGCAGAACTGTGGTGCGAGAGGCTTTCTCTCGTTTAAAAACTCTAGGGCTGATTGAAACGCGACAAGGCTCTGGCGCATTTGTTAAAGCTGTGCCACAACCTGACACTGGCAAACTCAAACTGATTCCTGACGGTTCGATTAATGCAGTCTTGAAAGTTGTCGAAGTCCGGCGCGCGCTAGAAGCCGAATCCGCAGCCCTGGCCGCAGAGCGAAGAACCGCTAAATCATTGCAAAAAATCAAACAAGCCATGCGCACGCTTGACAAGGCAGTGGCCAGCGGCGGCGATGGGGTGAGCGAAGATGTCGCCTTCCACGCGGCTATTGCACAAGCAGCAAACAACCCCTTTCTGCTGGATACGCTCTCCTACCTCAACCAGTTTTTAGAAAACGCCACGCGTGTTACACGTGCCAACGAAGCCACACGTGCAGACTTGGAAGATGCCGTACGAGATGAACACCAAGCCATCGTGCAAGCCATTGAAGATGGTGACATCAAAGCCGCCCGCCAAGCTGGAACCAAGCACATGCTCAACGCGGCACGACGCATTCGTCATGCCGACCCTGTATTTTGGACCTCACAAGGTCGCGCACTGGCCAACCGTCTGCGCACAGAACTGACAGACAAACAAGTCAGTGGGCGGCCAAGAAAGCCTAAAACCTAAATTTATATCGCGGGTTACCCCCTAGGTCAACAGCCTGATTCGTTCAAGATAATTTGTCGTACAACCTGACAGCATAACCATGCGTTGGGTTGTTGCTCTTAACAATCAGGAGACACGATGTCAAAGACTTTCCTTAGTAAAAAATGGGTGGTTGCCCTCGCTTCATCTGCCGCATTTGCGGCCTTCCCTATCCAAGCTCAAACCGTTCTGAAAATTGGCCATGTGTTGGCCAAAGGCTCGCATTACGACATTGGTGCCAATGTGTTTTGTGAGACCTTGGATAAGAACACCCAAGGCCGCTACAAGTGCCAGGTTTATCCTGCAAGCGCCTTGGGCGGTGAACGAGAACAAGTGGAAGCAGTGCAAATCGGCACGCAAGACTTGGTCATCACGTCCACAGGCCCCGTGGGCAACTTTGTCCCTGAAATGAAGATCGTGGACATTCCATTCCTATTCCGTGATTACGACCACGCACGCAAAGTGTTGGATGGCAAAATTGGTCAAGACATGTTGGCCAAGTTTCCCAATCACGGCTTGGTGGCTTTGGCATGGAGCGAAAACGGCTTCCGTCATATGACGAACAACAAACGTCCCATTGTCAGCGCGACAGACGCCAGCGGTTTGAAAATGCGCACCATGGAGAACAAAGTACACATGGAAGGCTATCGCGCCTTTGGCATTCAACCCACGCCCATGGCTTTCCCAGAAGTTTTTGGCGCTTTGCAACAAGGTGTTGTGGACGGTCAAGAAAACCCCATCCCTGTGATCTTGGCTTCCAAGTTTTCACAAGTGCAAAAACATTTGTCCCTCACAGGCCACGTGTACTCACCAGGTCTCATCATCACCTCACCACGCATCATGAACAAGCTCAGCGACGCTGATAAAAAAGCGTTCTATGACGCAGCCACTAAGAGCGTGGCCGCGACGCGTAAGAAAGTGAATGACGACGAAGCCAATGGCATTGCTCAACTCGAACGCGAAGGCATGCAAGTCGTGAAGAAGGTCAACAGCGCCAGCTTCAACGATGCACTCAAAGGCCCTTACGCCAGCTACGCCAAAGAATTTGGTGCGGACAAGATTGCAGCCATCCAAGCTGTGAAGTAATCGGTATTTCTTCACCTTTCAGCGAGCCAGCCACGCTGGCTTGCTGAGCATGGAACACACCATGAAATCTTTCGAAAAATATTTAATGATTGCCAATCGCGGCGTGCTGATTGCTCTGCTCGCAGCCATGGCCATCATCATTTTCTCTAATGTGGTTTTGCGCTATTCCACAAATCAATCCATTGAGTGGGCCGAAGAAGTGGCTCGCTACATGATGGTGTGGCTCACCTTTTTAGGCGCAGGCCCTGTACTGCGCTATGGCGGTCATATTGCTGTTGAGAACTTACAAGACAGTTTGCCCATCGCTTGGGCACGCGCTATTCGCGTTTTGATTGCCGTGATGCTCACGGGCTTTTTCATCTTCATCATTTGGTATGGCGCCATCTATGTGGATCGCGTGCAATACCAAATGACACCCACCACACAAGTCTCCATGTCATGGGTCTATGGCGCCATGCCAGCAGGTGGCGTATTGCTGCTCTTACATTGGTTGCTCATTGTTCGCGACTACGTGCTCACACGCACCTTCGCATCCGATTCACATTTCGACGCCACCGCGAGCGCATCCCTATGAGTTTGAGTGTCATCCTTCTTCTGAGCTGCTGCTTTTATTTAGCCATCGGCTTTCCCGTTGCATTTGCACTGGGGTTTTCGACCCTCACCGCCTTGATTTTTGGCGCAGACTTCCCGCTCTTCGTCTTGCTCAAGCAAACCTACGAAGGTGTGGACAGCTTCCCACTGATGGCTGTGCCGTTTTTCATCTTGGCCGCAGAGCTTATGAGTGGCGGCTCGCTTACCGAAGTGCTGCTGAAGTTTGCAGCACAGTTTGTGGGACACAAACGTGGCGGCTTGGGTTACACCAACGTGGTGTCGCTCACGTTCTTCTCTGGCATTTCAGGATCAGCCTTGGCCGATGCTGCAGGTCCTGGTTCCATGATGATTCGTATGATGGACAAGGCTGGCTACGACCGCTCGTATGCTGCGGCTCTTACAGCGGCCACCGCCATCGTGGGCCCCATCATTCCGCCTTCCATCATCATGATCATTTATGCATTGCAGGATGATCGTGTGTCTGTGGGTGCACTCTTCATTGCAGGCTTCATTCCTGGCATCTTGATTGCGGCGGGTATGGCGATGGTGAACTGGTATGTATCTAAAGAGCGCAACTACAAAGGCATTCCCGGCAACGAAACCTTTGCCGAAAAAATGTTGGTCACTTGGAAAGCCATCCCTGCATTGCTGTTGCCTGTGATCATTCTGGGCGGTATGCGTGCCGGCTGGTTCACGCCAACAGAAGCCTCTGTGGTCGCGGTGTTCTACGCCTTGGTATGTGGAAAATGGATTTACCGCACCTTAGAGTGGAAAGCTGTGCCCGACATCTTGTCTCGCTCGGCACTCATGACGGCTTCGGTGCTCATCATCATTGGTACATCGAATGCCTTTGCTTGGATCTTGACAATCGATGGGCTGCCGATCAAGCTGGCTGAATGGATGGGCGCGCAAGACATGTCCGCGTTCACCTTCTTGATTGCTGTGAACATTTTCTTGTTGATCTTCGGTATCTTCATAGAGCCCCTGCCCGGTGTGATGGTATTAGTCCCGATCTTGGCGCCCGTCGCGGCGAAGCTGGGCATTGATCCGATTCACTTTGCCATGGTGGTGATCTTCAACTTGACGCTGGGCATGATCACACCGCCTGTGGGTGGGCTTCTGTTCGTCACTTCGAACGTGGCCAAAGTTCCTCTGGATGCACTTACGCGAGAGCTCAAACCCTTCCTGATCGCTCACGCCATCATCTTAGGGCTTCTGACCTTCATTCCCGCTTTGAGCACATGGGCGCCACACGCATTTGGCTTTCAATAAACACTGCACGTTCTTATGACGAAAAACAACTCCTCCGCACTCCACATCGGCCTGATTGGCCTAGGTGCCATGGGCCAAGGCATGGCTAGCTCACTGCGCCGTGCAGGCCATCACGTCAACGTGTGCGATGTGCGCTTTGATGTCGCCGAAGCCTTCGCCAAAGAAGGCGGCACAGCGTACAAAACACCTGCTGACTTGGCTAAGCAAGTTGACATCATCGTCAGCGTAGTGGTCAATGCAGACCAGACCGAACAAGTCTTGTTTGGCGAACATGGTGCAGCCGCCCACCTCAAAGCAGGCAGCCTGTTCATCATGTGCTCTACCGTCGACCCCAACTGGTCTGTGGCATTAGAAAAGCGTTTGAACGACATGGGCCTGATGTACTTGGACGCTCCTATTTCAGGTGGCGCAGCCAAAGCGGCCACCGGCCAAATGACCATGATGACATCAGGACAAGCAGCAGCCTATGCCAAAGCTGGCAACGCATTGGAGAGCATGGCCGCCAACGTCTACAAACTGGGCGACCGTGCAGGGTTCGGCAGCAAAGTGAAAATCATCAACCAACTATTGGCGGGTGTGCACATTGCCGCGGCTGCAGAAGCCATGGCTTTGGGTTTGCGCGAAGGCGTGGCGGCGGATGCTCTGTATGAAGTCATCACCAACAGCGCTGGTAACAGCTGGATGTTTGAAAACCGCATGGCCCATGTGTTGAAGGGTGACTACACGCCCCTGTCAGCAGTCGATATTTTCGTGAAAGATTTGGGACTGGTGCTCGACACCGCGCGTGCCACCAAATTCCCACTTCCCTTGTCAGCCACTGCACATCAAATGTTCATGCAGGCTTCGACCGCAGGCCATGGCCGCGAAGACGACTCGGCCGTCATCAAAATCTTCCCTGGCATTGAGTTGCCACACGCCAACTAATTCAAACTCAAAGGGCAAGGTATGCGTATCCTCATCACAGGTGGTGGCGGTTTTCTGGGTGCCAGCCTCGCACGCGAGTTGTTGCAACTGTCGACCATTCACCTCGAAGGCAAAGGCTCAGGCCCTCTCACTGAATTGGTATTGACCGACCTTGTGGCGCCACCCACTGACTTGCAAGGAGATTCACGCGTGCGTGCCGTGGTGGGTAACTTGAGCCACTTACTGAGCACACAAGCCCTCACCCTCGACGGTGTAGATGCTGTGGTTCATTTGGCGGCTGCCGTGAGTGGCGAATGCGAAGCCAATTTAGATTTGGGTTTACAAAGCAATTTACAAACCTCACTCAACTTGCTGCAAGCTGCACGCCACCAAGCCAACCAGCCTGTGTTTGTGTTTGCCAGCTCAGTGGCGGTGTTTGGGGCACCCGCGGGGCAACAACTACCCAGCAGCATTTCAGACACGTTTCAGCCCACACCACAAAGCAGCTACGGCATTCAAAAATTTATGGTCGAGCAATTGGTGGCTGATTTCTCGCGCAAGGGTCTCATTCACGGCCGCAATGTGCGTTTGATGACTGTCTCGGTTCGCCCAGGCAAACCCAACGGCGCTGCGTCCAGTTTTTTGAGCGGCATGTTTCGCGAGCCTTTGGCGGGCGAAGCCTGCACCGTCCCTGTGCCTGCGGACACGCGCGTGGCGCTCGCCTCCACAGACAAGACCATGCAAGGTTTGTTGTGTGCCCTCACCACACCGACATTTCAGTGGGGTGCGCCCACCGCGGTGAACTTGCCCGCTCTGACCACCACCGTGGGTGAAATGGCACAAGCTTTGAAAGAAATCGCTGGCGACGCCACAGCAGCTTTGCTGGACTGGCAAGTCGACGCCAAAGTGCAAGCCATCGTCAGCGGTTGGCCCAGCCAGTTTGACAATGACCGCGCCAAAGGTCTTGGTTTATTTGCAGACACTTCGGTCAAAAGCCTCATTCAATCCTATGCAATGCGTCACCCCAGCGCCATCAACTGCATGTTGACGTTCTAACGACACACATGACTCACGCCTCCACCAAACCCCTATTGGGCTGTATCGCCGACGACTTCACAGGTGCCACAGATCTAGCCAACAACTTGGTCCGCTCAGGCATGCGGACTGTGCAGACCATCGGCATGCCCACAGACGATGAACCCATGGATGCCGATGCCATCGTGGTGGCCCTCAAGTCGCGCACTATTCCTGCCCAAGATGCCATCGCCCAATCGCTGCAAGCCTATGCATGGCTGAAGGCACAAGGGGTAGAGCAGATTTATTTCAAATACTGCTCCACCTTCGACTCCACCTCGCAAGGCAACATCGGCCCTGTGACCGAAGCATTGATGGATGCCATTCATGGCAAAGACCAAGGCTTCACCATCGTTTGCCCAGCCTTCCCTGAAAACAACCGGACGATTTTCAAAGGCCATTTATTTGTCGGCGATGTGTTGCTGTGCGACAGCGGCATGCGTAACCACCCCCTCACGCCCATGACCGATGCGAACTTGGTGCGCGTCATGCAATCACAAACCCAGCGCAAGGTGGGCTTGGTAGAACAGTCGTGTGTCGCAGCAGGACCCGACGCCATTCGCGCGCGCTTCAAGACTTTGCAGGCTGAAGGCGTTGGCGTTGCAGTGATCGACGCCATCAGTAACCAAGACCTCATGCACATGGGACAAGCGTTATCTGACATGCCACTCGTCACCGCAGGTTCAGGCGTGGCCATTGGTTTGCCGCAAAACTGGAAAGCGCGTGGTGTCTTAGCAGCCAACGCAAAAGTCGACAGCTTGCCTGCTGCCAGCGGTTATCAAGCTGTGGTATCGGGCAGCTGCTCGGTCGCCACCAATGCACAAGTGCTGCACTGGCGCCAAGCGGGCAAGCCTGCCTTCGCGATTGACCCCTTGGCTGTGGCAACTGGCACCGATGTGATAGCACAAGCACTGAGCTGGGCTACACCTCAACTCAAAAATGGCCCAGTGCTGATTTACGCCACCGCAGAACCCGAAGCAGTCAAAGCCATTCAGAACAAACTGGGCGTTGCCCAAGCCGGAGAACTGGTAGAACACACACTATCAAATATTGCCAAAGGCTTGGTGCAAGCCGGTGTACGCCAACTCGTGGTGGCAGGCGGCGAAACTTCGGGCGCCGTAGTCCAAGCCTTGGATGTCGAACGCATGGTCATTGGCCCACAAATCGATCCCGGTGTGCCATGGACCTCTGTCACCTCCCAGGTGTGCAACGGCGATACAGTGCATGTCACTTTGAAATCTGGAAATTTTGGAACCTCTGATTTTTTTGAAAAATCGTTTGCCTTGCTGAAGTAACACATGCAACACCAAGAAGCCCGTGAAGAAATTTGCCGTGTCGGTACATCGTTGTATGCACGCGGCTATGTGCACGCCAGCGCTGGCAACATCAGCGTCAAACTCGATGACGGTAGTTTCTTGATTACCCCCACCGATGCCTGTCTGGGCAATTTGGTAGCAGGTGAACTGGCACATGTCAATGCAGAAGGCGTACAGGTGAGCGGCGCACGCGCTTCCAAAACACTGGTCTTGCATCGCAGTATTTACGAAGCAGCCCCACAAGCGCGATGCGTGATTCACACCCATGCCACGCACTTGGTCAGCCTCACCTTGCACGGCGTGTGGCGTAACTCAGACATCGTGCCCCCCATCACACCGTATTACGTGATGAAAGTTGGACACATTCCTTTGGTAGCCTACCAACGCCCAGGCGCGCCCAGCGTGGCTGACGAAGTAGCACGCCTCATCCACGACAGCACCGCACAAGCCAAACCCATTCGCGGCGTGATGCTTGATCGCCTCGGCCCTGTGGTGTGGCAGCAAAGTCCCGCAGAGGCAAGTGCTGTCCTCGAAGAACTCGAAGAAACCGCCAAGCTGTGGCTCATGTCCGATCGCCAAACCACGGCTTTGAGCGACACCCAAATTCAACAACTCCGCGAGACCTTTGGGGCTCTTTGGTAAACCTTTTATTCACACACACCGATGCCACGTTTTGCCGCCAACCTCAGCATGCTCTACAACGAGCATGAATTTTTAGACCGCTTTGCCGCCGCTGCCAAAGATGGCTTCCAAGCTGTTGAATATTTATTCCCCTATGCCTTTGACGCGCAAGAACTCAAACAACGCTTGAGCGACAACGGGTTGCAACAAGTACTCTTCAACGCCCCGCCTGGCGACTGGGATGCAGGTGAGCGCGGCTTGGCATGCTTGCCAGGACGCGAGAGCGAATTTCAAGCTGGGTTTCTCAAAGCCTTGGCATACGCTGAAACCTTGAATTGCCTTCGCATCCACGTGATGGCTGGCCTCAAGCCACAAGGCGCAGACGCGTCCGTGCTGGAAAAGACCTACATCCAAAACATCACATGGGCAGCCGCTGAAGCACACAAATCTGGCCGCGATGTGCTGATTGAACCTATCAACACCCGGGACATTCCAGGCTTCTTCTTGAACTACCAGAACCAAGCCCACAACATCGTCCAACACATCGGCGCCTCCAACGTGAAAGTACAGATGGACCTCTACCACTGCCAAATCATGGAGGGCGACTTAGCCGCCAAGATTCGCCAGTACCTTCCTACGGGCCGAGTCGGCCACTTTCAAATTGCAGGCGTGCCGATGCGCCACGAGCCCGACTTAGGCGAACTCAACCACCCTTACCTCTTCGATGTGATTGATGAAGTCTCTGCCACCTGCGGTTGGGACGGCTGGGTTGGTTGCGAGTACCGCCCTGCCCGTGGTGCCGTAGCCAATGGCACGCACGATGGCTTAGCGTGGTTGCATCAACAGGGATAAGTCATGAAAACTATTGGCATGATCGGCATTGGGATGATGGGTCATGGAATTGCCAGAAACTTGGTCAAACATGGGCACACGCTCACTGTGCTGGCACATGCAGGCAACCAACCCATCGACGACTTGGTGCAGCAAGGTGTCAAAGCCTTCACCACCCCCAAAGACCTAGCAGCGCATTCGGATGTGGTCATCTTGTGCGTCACAGGGACGCCTCAAGTGGAAGCGGTGCTCATGGGCGAAGACGGTGTGCTCCAAGGCCTCCGCCCCAACACCATCGTGATCGATTGCTCCACCGCCATGCCAGCCTCGACCGAAAAGATCGCAGATGCGGTAGCGGCGCAAGGTGGATTGTTCATGGACGCGCCAATGACGCGCACGCCCAAAGAAGCGGCTGAAGGTCGTTTGAACTTATTGGTGGGTGCTGATGCCGCATTGTTTGCAACATGCCAACCGATCTTGGCGTGCTTTGCCGAAAACATCGTGCATGTGGGGCCAGTTGGATCGGGGCACCGCATGAAGCTGCTGCACAACTATGTGTCGCTCGGCTCTGTCGCTTTGCTTGCAGAAGCTGCGGCTTGCGCACAGGTGGGTGGCGTGAATGCGCAGACCTTTGTCGATGTGCTCACCATGGGCGGCGGCTGGGGCGCTGCGCTAGAGCGCTTAAAACCTTTCTTATTAAGCCATGACAACACAGGCTTGCGCTTTACCGTGTCCAATGCACTGAAAGACTTGACTTACTACAACGACATGGCCGAACACATCAAGGCTGAGCATGCTGTGGCATCTGCCATTCAAACCACATTGAAAACAGCCTGTGACAATGGCCAAGGCGCGCTTTTGATGCCCGATTTGGTGGATGCGATCGCGCAGCGAACGCATTAACAAAACACAATTTTCTGAATCACTCACAAGGGGGATGTATGCGCAAATTTCTAATGCTCTGTTTGTTTATGTTTGTCTACCTTCAAAGTTCAGTTACATTGGCGCAAACTTTTCCTAATCAAAAAACCGAAGTTTGGGCAGCAAAAAATTTTCAATTTCACACCGGTGAGGTGATGGCGTCCCTGAACATCGGCTACACCACCTTAGGCAATCCAGCGGGTGAGCCCGTGGTCATTCTTCATGGCACCACAGGCACGGGTACGGGCATGCTCAACACTGCGTTTGGTGCCGAACTCTTCGGCCCCGGCCAACCTTTGGATGCAGCTAAATACTTCATCGTTTTGCCAGACTCGATTGGCACGGGTAAATCCAGCAAACCATCTGACGGCATGCGCACTAAGTTCCCACGCTACAACTACGACGACATGGTATTGGCGCAATATCGACTGCTGACCGAAGGCTTGAAACTCAAGCACGTTCGCATGGTGTTGGGCAACTCGATGGGCGGCATGCAAACTTGGTTGTGGGGTATTCAGTACCCAGACTTCTCAGACATCTTGGTT
Organism: Comamonadaceae bacterium; assembly: GCA_947374535.1. Next base: position 11,687 of record CANCCJ010000063.1, read on the forward strand.
CCGATGGCTGCGATGCCCTCCGAAATGTCAGGCCGTAATTGGATGATGCGTCGCCTCATCATTGACAGCATCCGCAACGACCCCGAATGGATGCAAGGCAACTACACCAAGCAGCCCAAAAGCCTTCAGTTCGCGTCCGTGTTTTATGCGATTGGCACAAATGGTGGCAACCAAAGCTTGCAACGCCAAGCACCCACACGAGAAAAAGCAGATCAACTGTTGAATCAACGACTCAATGCACCCTTCTCAGGCGATGCCAATGATCATCTTTATCAGTGGGATGCCTCGCGTGATTACAACCCGTTGAACCAAATCGATAAGATCAAAGCAACGATGCTGGCCATCAACTCGGCCGATGACGAGCGCAACCCGCCAGAACTCAATGTCATGAGCAACGCCTTAGCAAGAATTCCTAACGCACGCTTGCTGCTCATCCCTGCCAGCGATCAAACGGCAGGTCATGGCACGACTGGACAAGCGAAATGGTGGAAAAACGATGTGGACGCTTTGTTGCAAACAGCCCCACGACTACCTTAGCACGAGGAGGCTCAACAAGGCTGCTTGAGGCGCTCAGCCCCAGCCTTGGCCAAGGCTTCAAAACTACTGTTCAAGCGGTTTTTGATGAAGTACGCAATCACCGCCTTGGGAAACAGCGAATCTGGCTCAGACTCGGTGCTGTACTTGAACAACGTGCCACCTCCCTCTGGCTCTAGACGCCATGCCCCTTTGTACGATTTGGCCTCGCCACTGATTTGCACAAAATCTGTTCCTTGGTTGGGCAGCTCCGTCACCTCCAACACCATGCGCATCTTGATGGGGAAAAGCAAAATGCGCTCCTCCAACAAACGCTCCACGCGCGCCTTGCGAACGTCCATGCGCGTGGTGGTGGACGCCGCCACACCGGGAATGTTGGTCGCAGCGTCGTAGTCCGTGAGATAACGGTAGGACTGACACACGGTCATAGGCAAATGAAAACTGGCTTGGGTGTGAAACACATTGCCTTGCTGCGTCACATCCACTTTGATCTTGTAGTCATCTGCCGCCATGGCCGTTGCACAGGCACAAACCACCATCCACGCACACCAGCGCTGCTTCATTGAATCCCCTTCGATTGATCGGGTCATATTAGCGGAACTACAAAACTCATAGCTTGAAAAAAGAACAATACGCCTCATCTAGCGAAGGCATACATAGCAGTTGCTGCCCTCTCTGAAATTTTTTACGCCTTCACGACCTTTAGAAATCACATGACAACTCCTCAGCTTTTCCAACCCACACACATCGGTGACATCGCAATTGCCAACCGCATTGTCATGGCACCACTCACACGCAGCCGCGCAGATGAGGCCAATGGCGACATGCCTGGCAGCGCTATGAATGTGGACTATTACCGCCAACGCAGTAGCGCCGGCCTCATCATCAGCGAAGGCACACAAGTCTCGCCCTTGGGCAAAGGCTACATGGCCACGCCCGGCATTTACTCAGACGCCCAAGTCGAAGGCTGGAAACCCATCACCCAAGCCGTGCATGACGCGGGCTCAAAAATCATCGCGCAAATTTGGCATGTGGGACGCATCACCCACCCAGACCTGACCGGTGGCGCACAACCCGTGGCCCCATCGGCCATTCAGCCCAAGGTCGTGGCCTACACACCCAACGGCAAAGTCGATGTGCCCGTGCCACACGCCTTAACCGCTGCAGAAGTGAAAGACGTGGTGCAGCAATTTCGCCAAGCTGCCGCCAATGCCATGCGTGCTGGTTTTGATGGTGTGGAGATTCATGGGGCCAACGGCTACTTAGTCGACCAGTTCATCCGTGACGGTGCCAACCAACGCACTGACGACTACGGCGGCTCGATTGAAAACCGCTGCCGCTTTGCACTCGAAGTGGTGGATGCCTGCGTCGCCGAAATCGGAGCGGGGCGTGTCGGCATTCGTTTGTCACCCCTCACGCCCTTCAACGACTTGGCCGACAGCAACCCACAAGCCGTCTTTGGGTATTTGATCGAAGCACTCAACCAGCGTGACATCGCCTTCATTCACTTCATCGAAGGCGCCACTGGCGGTCCGCGTGATTTGCCGGGCTTTGACTACGCGGCCGCGCGCCAAGCCTTCAAGGGTACCTACATCGCCAACAACGGCTACGACCGTCAAATGGCCATCGACGCGATTGAATCCGGCAAGGCCGATGCCATTGCGTTTGGCCGCATGTTCATCTCTAACCCCGACTTGGTTGAGCGTTTGAAATTGAATGCCGCTCTGAACGAGCCCAATCCCAGCACCTTCTACACACCCGGACCTGTCGGTTACACCGACTACCCCGCCCTCTAAAGAAAGGCTCACCATGAAATACCTGCATACCATGGTGCGCGTCACCGACCTTGAAGCGTCGTTGCGTTTCTACCGCGATGCGTTAGGCCTGACAGTGCTTCGCACCAGCGAGTACCCACAAGGTCGCTTCACGCTGGTCTACCTGGCGGCCCAAGGCGATGAAGACGCGCAAGTGGAACTCACCTACAACTGGGATCCGGAGGTCTACACCGGTGGGCGTAACTTTGGACACTTGGCCTATGCCGTGGACAACATTTACGCCACCTGCGAAAAGTTGCAAGCGCACGGTGTGACGATTCTTCGACCGCCCCGCGATGGCCGTATGGCATTTGTG
>CANCCJ010000064.1 GCA_947374535.1 Comamonadaceae bacterium
TAGACGATGCCAGGTGTACGGCCAGTGATACGCAGACGGCGGCTCGCACCCGTTCCCTGCTTAGCGCGCTCAAAAGCGACAAATTTCATAATTAACTCCAGTAAGAACCCACCGCGACCAGTGTGATTCCAGTTTCAAAAATAGGCCGCACAACACAAGGAAGGCAGCCCGAGGTGATGCTCGACGACTGAAACAGCGGTTTAGAACAGCTGATCTTGGTCGGAGAACAAACTCATGACCGACTCGCCGCTGGCAATGCGTTGGATCGTTTCAGCGATCAACGGAGCTACGGTGAGTTGGCGGATTTTCTTGCAGGCACGGCCAGCTTCGCTCAAAGGAATGGTGTTGGTCACCACAACTTCGTCGAGGGCATCGCCTTGGGCAATGCGTTCAATCGCAGGGCCAGAGAAGATGGGATGTGTGCAGTAGGCGTAAACCTTCTTGGCACCGCGAGCCTTGAGCACTTCAGCGGCTTTGACCAAGGTGCCTGCGGTATCGATCATGTCGTCCATGATGACGCAGTTGCGGCCATCGATGTCGCCAATGACGTTCATGACTTCAGACACGTTGGCTTTGGGGCGACGCTTGTCAATGATGGCCAAGTCGCAACCGAGTTGTTTGGCCAAAGCGCGTGCGCGAACCACGCCACCCACATCGGGTGATACCACGATCAGGTCTTCGTAGTTCTTGGTGCGTAAATCGCCCAACAACACGGGAGATGCGTAGATGTTGTCGACTGGAATGTCGAAAAAACCTTGAATTTGGTCAGCATGCAAGTCCATGGTCAACACGCGGGCCACGCCAGCGGTTTGCAGCAAATCGGCCACCAATTTGGCGGAGATTGGCACACGGCTTGAACGTGGACGGCGGTCTTGACGGGCGTAACCAAAGTAGGGGATGACCGCGCTGATGCGTTCTGCTGAGGCGCGCTTCAAGGCGTCCACCATGATCAGCAATTCCATCACGCTTTCGTTGGTAGGCGCGCAAGTGCTTTGCACCACGAACACATCGCGGGCACGGACGTTTTGATTGATTTCGACGGTGACTTCACCGTCAGAGAAGCGGCCTACATGAGCAGCGCCAACTTCGATACCGAGATGGGTCGCAATTTCGGCTGCCAATGTTGGATTGGCGTTGCCGGTAAAGACCATGAAGTCGGGGGTGTGGTTCGACATGATGACGTATGACTTTCGCTTCAAGACCCATGACGCAATGAGCCGTCACTTGCAAACCGAGCACAGATGTGCTTTTAGAAAACTGAGCACAACGTGCTTTTCAAAACATTTGGCAGGGGAAGAAGGACTCGAACCTTCGCATGCTGGAATCAAAATCCAGTGCCTTAACCAACTTGGCGACTCCCCTACACAGGTCAGATGCTTTGCAGCAACCAACCGTTAACTTTCACTGGTAGCCCAACCCGCTTGTGGATGAACTGCCATACTGCTGCATATCCGCATTTGCCAGTTATGTGGGGCTGAGTCAATCAACACACCATGCGACAACTTTGCAAACACTGCGCTGCCAGAACCGGTCATGCGTGGGCTTAATCCAAAAGAACCTAGCCACTGAAGTGCTTCGGTGATTTCTGGGCACAACGCCTGAGCTACTGGCTGCAAATCGTTACGACCAAAACCGTAATGATTAACAGCGAAGACCGGCATTGTAGCAGTTTCTGTAGCGCGTTGCAGCTCTTGCGCACGAAAAATTTTTGCGGTCTCTAAGCCAGCGTTGGGTTTGACCACCGCAAAGCGCGCAGCAGGCACTTCTATTGGTGTTATTTTCTCGCCAATGCCTTCCACCCATGCGTTGTGGCCACCTAGGAAAAAGGGCACATCTGCCCCTAAGGCAAGGCCTAGAGGCATGAGCTTGGACAGGGGCCATTTCAAATCCCACAAACGGTTGAGTGCCAACAAGGTGGTGGCGGCATCCGACGAGCCGCCGCCCATGCCTGCTTGCGCGGGAATTTGTTTATCAATCGCGATGTGTGCGCCCAAGAGCGTGCCACTGGCTTGCTGCAAGGCGCGAGCAGCGCGCATCACCAAGTCGTCAGCGGGTAGTGGGGTGGTGAGGTCTGTGCGTTCAATGACGCCGTCGTCGCGCAGATCGAAGTGCAGCGTGTCGCACCAATCGATCAACATAAAGACCGATTGCAACAAGTGGTAGCCGTCATCGCGCCGCCCCGTGATGTGCAAAAACAGGTTGAGCTTGGCGGGGGCTAAGACGTTGTGTAGCGAACGCATAGGCTTTATGGGTCGAGTTTGATGCGAAGTGTGACTTCGGGGGTTGGCGCTGTGCGTTTGGCGGTCACCGTGCCTTGCGATGCGGCGGATAGGTCCGCTTGCCAACCCGTGGCTTGTTCATCACGTCCCTGTAACCATCCAAAGATGGCGTCAATGGGCAATGCGGCGCCGGTCGTTTTCTCGGTTAATTCGGCCAAGGAGCTGAAGAACTGATGTTTGTTGCCATCGCTGAGTTCTACCAGTTGTGGTGTCCATTGCAAAGCGCCAACCGTGGTGCCGAGTGGGGAATACAAATCAAGTTCCCCGTTGTGGGCGTCACCACGCAACACAAAGCTGGCACTCATGGAGGAAGGCGCGTCGCCAAGCACTTGCACGCTGATGCGGCCTTGCCAATCTGGGTGGCTGGCTTGATCTGCGGTGACGGCTTTTGTTGGGTGGTTAGGTGTGGTGCAACCTGCCAACACCAGTCCCATCAGCAGCGCCGCCAACAAACCACGTAGGGTCACAGCGCGGGCTTGAGACGTTGCAACGTCTCTTGCAAGGTCTCGTTGTTAGGCGCTGAGTTCAGGCCTTCACGCCAAACTTGAAGGGCTTCATCTTGGCGTTTCATCTTCCACAGCACTTCACCTAAGTGAGCTGCAATTTCAGCATCAGCGCGGTCTTTGTAGGCTTTTTGCAAGTAGATCAAGGCCGAACCGAAGTTGCCCAAACGAAATTCGACCCAGCCCAAGCTGTCGGTAATGAAAGGATCATCGGGTGCGAAGGTTAGGGCTTTGACGATGAGTTGTTTGGCTTCTGGCAAACGAATGTTGCGGTCTGCGAGCGAGAAGCCCAAAGCGTTGTAGGCGTTGTAGTAGCTGGGATTTTTGGCGATGACCACACGCAAAAGCGTTTCCATCTCATCGAGCTTGTTGAGCTTTTCGGCCAGCATGGCTTGCTCGTAAGTCAGGTCCGTGTCATCGCCACTGTTGGCGGCTAGCACATCAAAGGCAGCTTGCCATTGGCGATGGTCGCGCAACAGTTGCACTTCGGCCAACACACGGCTGCGTTCTTCGTCGGCATTGCTGGCAGGCAGTTGGGCAATCAGCCGACGTGCCTCGCTCATCTTGCCTTGACGAGCCAGCATCGCGGCGCGACGGGTTTGGGCTTGCGTGAGTCCACGGTTGCTGTTGTCCGTGGGGTTTTTGGTGACCAAGCTGACATAGCGTGACAGCGAGGCTTCGGCGTCTTTGTCTTGGGCTTGTTCGAATTGAAGCGAACCCAGCACCAGCCAAGCATCCGCCAATTTGGGGTCTTTGCGCGTGATGGCTTGCAGTTGTTCGGTGGCTTCGGTGTAGCGTTCTAGTTCAATCAAAACACGCACATAACTCATCGCCATTTCAGTGCCGTCTTGTTTGCGCAAGGCTTGGACCACCAAGGGTTCTGCCTCTGCAACCTTGCGCCCCATCAACTCCATGGCCAGCAAGACCGGCCCTTGTGATTTGTTGTCTGCGGCTTGACCTTTTTTGGCGGCCTCTAATGCACCGTTCACATCATCATTGGCCAAGCGCATGCGGCCTAAGCTGGTCCAAGCCACTGCACCTGTGGCGTTGTTCTTGGTCAGGTAGGGTTCAAGCGCTTGTTGCACCACGTGAGCTGCGCGCTTTTTGTCGCTCACACGAGCATAGTGGCGCGGAATCAAATTGATGCTGGTGTCGCGTTCTGCATCCGGTGCAAGAGCGAGTTCTTTTTTAAGCGGTTCTAAGCTCTCGCCCACTTGGTTCAAGGCCAGCAAAATTTGCAGCACTTGGCTGTTGGCTTTGCGGTCTTGTGGCCAAGCGTGCGACCAAGCGCGTGCCGCCATCAAGGCGCCGTCACCCGAACGCGATTGCAAGGCGATCTCTACCGCACGGTCATACAGCTGAACATCATTGGATTTGCGCGCGGCATCGAGCAAGAGGGAGAAGCCTGCGGCGGGCTCGCCTTGGCGCAAGTTCATCTCGCCCAACAAAATTTCGTAAAGCAACTCGCCTGTCATGGCCGAGTTCTCTGCCTTGTCGGTTTCACTGTCTTGTGCGTGAACCGACACGGGCAAGGTGCAAGAGGCTGCTGTGATGAGCGCAAGGCGCAAGGCCCAAAGACGTGCGGCAGACAAGGGGAATTTCATGTCCGCATCATAATCGCTGACTGTTTTTCTTAGCCACCCATGCCCGAATTACCCGAAGTTGAAGTGACCCGTTTGAGCTTTGCCGACCGCATTGCGGGTGCCTGCGTGACCGGGGTGCGTTTGGGCAAGCCCTTGCGTTGGCCTTTGGGGTGTGAGCCTGAGTCTTTGGTCGGCCGCCAAGTAAAGGGTGTGCGCCGGCGCGGTAAGTATTTGCTGGTCGATCTGGATGATGGCTTGCTGCTGTGGCACTTGGGCATGTCGGGCAGCTTGCTTTTTGGCAACGACCGAAGTGCCCCCCAAGCGCATGACCACTTTGATCTAGACACCACCCAAGGCCTGCTGCGACTGAACGATCCCCGCCGCTTTGGGGCTGTGGTGTTTGCGCCTAGCGAGCAAAGTGCCGAAGCCGTGAAGTTGTTGGGCCACTTGGGCGTGGAGCCTTTGAATGGTGGCTTCGCGCTAGACGCCTTTCACCATGGCTTGCGCAAACGCAAAACCGCCATCAAGCAAGTGTTGTTGGGTGGCGAGCTGGTGGTGGGTGTGGGCAATATTTATGCGTCAGAGGCTTTGTTCTTAGCGGGCATTCGCCCCACCACACGGGCGGACCGCATCAGCCGCCCACGCACCGAAAAGCTGCGATTGGCCGTGATCGACGTGCTGGCGCGTGCGGTGAAAAAGGGCGGTAGCACTTTGCGCGACTTCTCAAGTGCCGATGGCAAGACCGGCTACTTTCAGCTCGAAGCCCATGTGTATGACCGAGTGGGCGAGCCTTGCCGCGTCTGTGGCACAACGATTCGGCGCATTCAGCAAGGCCAGCGTTCCACCTATTACTGCGCTGTCTGCCAAAAACCATGACCACATACAAAAAGAGTTTTGGTGACATCGTGGTGGCATGGCAAAAAAAGTCTGGCCGCCATGATCTGCCGTGGCAAAACACCCAAGACCCGTATGCCGTGTGGCTCTCGGAGATCATGTTGCAGCAAACGCAAGTGGTCACGGTGCGCGATTACTTTGCGCGCTTCATGGCGCGCTTTCCCACGGTGGCTGATCTTGCGGCAGCCCATCAAGACGAGGTGCTAGGCCTATGGAGTGGCTTGGGCTACTACAGCCGTGCGCGCAATATGCACCGCGCCGCGCAAGATGTGGTGGCTTTGCACAGCGGCGCTTTCCCGCGCAGCTCAGAGGCTTTGCAAACATTGCCTGGCATTGGCCGCTCCACCGCCGCGGCGGTGGCCTCGCTGTGCTTTGGCGAGCCGATTGCGATTTTGGATGGCAACGTCAAACGCGTGCTCACGCGCTATTTGGGTTTCAAAGGCGATTTAGCCTCATCGCGTGTGGAAAAAGACTTGTGGGCCATCGCCCAAACTCTGCTGCCGCAACGCGAGGTGAACAAATCCATGCCGATCTACACCCAAGGCGTGATGGATTTGGGGGCCACCGTGTGCACACCTAAAAAGCCGCAGTGTGGGCAATGCCCCGTCTTAGATGCGTGCGTGGCGAAGGCTGAGGGACAGCCTGAGCGTTATCCAGTGAAGACGCGCAAACTCAAACGCAGCTCAGAGCAACTGTGGTTGCTGCAAGCTCAAACGACCAAAGATGACGTGTGGCTGATGCAGCGTCCTCAAACTGGTGTGTGGGCGGGTTTGTATTGCCTACCTGTGTTTGAGAGTTTTGAGGTTTTGCAATCAGCGCTGCCTGCGAAGTACCGCGCTCAGTTGCAAGAGGGCGGAGTGTTCAAACATGTGTTGACCCACAAAGATTTGCACATGCATCCGGTGCAATTGACATTGCCCAGCCCCGTGAAGTTGCTTGCTGGAATGGGCGAAGGCCAGTGGGTAGCAAAAGCCGATTGGCCCGCACTTGGCCTGCCCGCACCTGTGCGCAAATTGCTGGTGCGTTAAGCCGCAACGTCCAATTCGCGATGGCGCTTGAGCGTGACCCACTCTTGCGCAAAGCGCTGAAACAGCAACTCCACCAAGTACACGGAACGGTGTTGACCGCCGGTGCAGCCTATGGCCACCGTCACATAGCTGCGGTGGTCTTGGTTCAGGTCAGGCAGCCATGAGTTGAGAAAATCAGAAATCTGACTCGCCATTTTCTCGACAGCACCGTGGTCAGCCAGCCATTCAGCCACAGCCGCATCGCGGCCTGTGAGCGGGCGCAAGGCAGGCTCGTAGTGCGGGTTGGGCAGCATGCGCACGTCAAACACGTAGTCGGCATGCACGGGAATCCCGCGTTTGAAAGCGAAGGATTCAAACATCAGCGTCAGCTGCGTGGCGGGTGCCGAGATGAGTGACTTGATGTAGCCCTGCAGCTTGCTACTGCGCAGCAAGCTGGTGTCAATGATGTGCGACTCTTCACGCAACTCAGCCAGCAGCTCGCGCTCGAACTCAATGGCCTCGACGAGATCGCGCTGTTGGTCGCGAATCACATCTTGTCCGTCTTGGCGTGACAGTGGATGGCGGCGGCGTGTTTCGGAAAACCGATGCACCAAGATCTCGGTGGTTGCATCTAAGAACAGCAAACGCACATCCACATCCATCAAGCGCAAGTGGGCCAGTTGTGCGGGTACCAAAGGCAGTGAGCTGGCGCTGCGCACATCCATCGCAATGGCGACTTTGCTGATGCTTTGTTGCTGTTCAAGTTGCACAAATGGCAGCAGCAGTTCGGGGGGTAAGTTGTCGACGCAGTAGTAGCCTGCATCTTCGAGTGCGTTCAAAGCCACAGACTTGCCCGAGCCCGACATGCCGGTGATGAGTACCAGTTCTTGTTTCATTTTTTGCTGGCCTTTGCAGAAGTTTGGAGCATTTCACGCGCGTGGGCGAGGGTGGTGTCTGACACTTTCTCGCCGCCCAACATGCGTGCGATTTCGTTTACGCGGGCTTCGGCGTTGAGGGCGTTCACTTGACTGGACGTGCCATGTGCATCGCTGTGCTTGGATACCACCAAGTGGTGGTCGGCGCAGGCGGCGACTTGCGGCAAGTGGGTGACGGCCAGCACTTGGCGGTCTTGGCCCAGCTGTTTCATCAAGCGGCCCACGGTCTCGGCGACGGCACCGCCCACGCCTGAATCGACTTCGTCAAAGATGAGTGTTTGTGCAGTGCCTAGCTGACTGGTGGTGACGGCGATGGCCAAAGCGATGCGCGACAACTCTCCGCCTGATGCCACTTTGCCCACGGGACGAGGCGTGCTACCTGAGTGACCTGCGACCAAAAACAAAATACTTTCCAAGCCGCTGGCGGTCGCTTGCGCAGTCTTTTCAAGCTGCACTTCAAAGCGGCCACCTTGCATGCCCAAGCCTTGCATGGCTTGGGTGATGGCGTTGGCGAGTTTGGGCGCTGCTTGCGTTCTGGCTAGTGAGACCTTGTGAGCTTCTGATTGGTACGCGGCTGCGGCTTTGGCTTCTGTCGCCTCAAGCGCTTCAAGGTCGGTTGCAGCATCGAGTTGCGTCAAACGAGTTTTCCACTCTTGGTAGAGCTCAGGCAGTGCTTGTGGCGTGCGTTTGAAGCGGCGCGCCAAAGACATCCACAAAGACATGCGGTCGTCCAAGCTTTGCAGACGTTGTGGGTCAAGTTCGGTGTGACTCAAGTAGGCGTTGAGCGAGTGCGCCACATCGCCCGCTTGGGCGAGGCTAGAGGCGAGCACGTCGACCAGGGAGGCGAACGCTGGCTCCACATCGGTTTGGTGTTGTAAAACGTCTTGTGCTTTGGACAAGAGGCGTAGTGCGCCACGGTCGTCGTCTTCTAGCGCATCGATGGCGCTTTGTGCGGCATCCATCAAGGCTTGTGCGTTGGACAAGCGTGTGTGTTGGCTGTTGAGTTCGACCCATTCATCCACGGCGGGACCGAGTTTGTCGACCTCGGTGATTTGCCACATCAAGCGCTCGCGTTCTTCTTGCAGTGTGGCTTGCGCGGTGCGTGCGAGGTGCAAGGCTTGGGTGGCTTGTCGCCATTGCGTCCAAGTTTGAGTCAGGCTGTGCAGCGACACACCGGCATAGGCATCAAGCAGTCCGCGAACCGCCTCAGGGCGGGTCAGGCTTTGCCAGGCGTGCTGGCCGTGAATATCGAGCACCAAGTCGCCTAAGGCGCGCAGCTGGGTGGCGGTGGCAGGGCTGCCGTTGATCCAAGCGCGGCTTTTGCCTTGTGCGTCGATGGTGCGCTTGAGCAGCAGAGGGTCGTCGGCCGAAATGTCTGCAAAGCCTTCATCGTCCAGCCACTTCAAAATGTTGGGCGTGGTGTCGAATTCAGCACAAATCTCGGCACGAGTGGCACCTTCACGCACCACGCTGCTTTCGGCTCGTGCGCCCAATACCAGTTGCAGAGCATCAATCAAGATCGATTTGCCAGCACCAGTCTCACCGGTGAGCGCAGAAAAGCCGCTCGACAAATCGAGGTCTAGTTCGCGCACGATCACAAAATCGCGCAAAACGATGTGCTGCAAACTCATGCCACGCCCTCGTTCCAGTGCAGTTTTTGACGCAAGGTGTCGTAATAGCTCCAGCCACGCGGATGCAAAAAGGTCGCGTGGTAGGTAGAGCGCTTCACCGTGATGCGGTCGCCCAGCAAAAGAGAGGCGAGCGACTGCATGTCAAAGTTAGCGCTGGCGTCGCGCCCTGCCACCAAGTCAATGGTGATTTCGCCGGTGTCGGCCAGCACGATAGGACGGTTCGACAGGGTGTGAGGCGCAATCGGGGCCAAAACCCAAGCGGGCAAGGATGGGTGCAGCAAAGGCCCACCCACCGACAGCGAGTAAGCCGTGGAGCCGGTGGGGGTTGCAATGATCAAGCCATCGGCCCGTTGGTTTGCTACAAAGCGTCCATCGACGGCTACACGCACTTCGAGCATGCCAGATGTAGCACCGCGGTTGACCACCACATCGTTCAAGGCTAGGGCGTTGAAGACGCAATGCCCATCGCGCCAAACCTTGGCGCGCATCAGTGCTCGTCGGTCCTCTTCGTAGGCACCGCCGAGCATCGCTTCCAGCGCACGCTCAACTTCGCTGAGTGCAATGTCGGTAATAAAGCCTAAGCGCCCTTGGTTGATGCCAATCAGCGGCACGTTGTGTGGTGCCAGTTGACGGGCATAGCCCAACATCGTGCCATCGCCGCCGACCACAATGGCGAGGTCGCAGGATTTGCCGATTTCTTCGATGTTCATCACGGGGTAACCCGTCAAGCCCGAGTTGGCAGCGGTGTCGTGCTCCAAGATGACCTCACAGCCTTGCGTGTGCAAAAACTGTGCAATGCTCTCCAGTGTTTGACGTGAAGAGGGCTTAGCGCCTGAACCGGAGTTCAGGTGGTATTTTCCAAGCAAGGCTATGTGACGAAACTTCGATTTCATAGGCAAATTACATCACTAAAATTCGGCAACGAAATCACCATGCTAGACGATCGCGCTAAGTTGTTGCTCAAAGCGCTGGTAGAGCGCTATATCGCCGACGGGCAGCCCGTCGGCTCGCGCACGCTTTCTCGTGCCACGGGCATTGAGCTGTCGCCTGCGACCATTCGCAATGTGATGTCTGACCTTGAGGGCTTGGGGTTGATTGCTAGCCCTCATACCTCGGCTGGGCGCATTCCCACCGCACGCGGCTACCGCTTGTTTGTGGACACCATGCTCACCGCTGAGCGCAGCCAAATGCAAACGCCAAGCTTGGCACCCGATCAGCCACAAAAGGTCATTGCCAACGCCGCCCATTTGCTGTCGAACTTGTCGCATTTTGTGGGCGTGGTCATTGCGCCGCGTCGCAGCTCGGTGTTTCGCCATATCGAGTTTTTACGCTTGTCCGATCGACGCCTGTTGGTGATCATCGTGTCGCCCGAGGGCGATGTGCAAAACCGAGTGCTCTTTACCGAGATCGACTACACCGCCTCGCAGTTGGTGGAGGCATCTAACTATTTGAACCACCATTTCGCAGGCATGGCGATTGAGCAGGTGCGCGAAAAGTTACTGGCTGAGGTGGAGTCTTTGCGCGGTGAAATTGCCACTTTGATGCAAGCGGCTGTTCAGGTGAGCACCGAGGCGTTGACCCAAGCGCAAGACGATGTGGTCATCAGCGGCGAGCGCAATTTGCTGTCGGTGAGTGATTTCTCCAGCGACATGGGCAACCTGCGTCGCGCCTTCGATTTGTTTGAGCAAAAGGCGCAGTTGGTGCGTTTGCTAGATATTTCTGCGCAGGCGGAAGGGGTGCGCATTTACATTGGCGGTGAGAGCCATGTCGTTCCGCTAGACGATCTATCTGTGGTTAGCGCGCCTTACGAAGTGGACGGCCAAGTGGTGGGCACGTTGGGTGTGATTGGCCCCACACGCATGGCCTATGACCGCATGATTCAGATTGTGGACATCACGTCTAAGTTGGTCGGTAATGCACTGAGCCACAAATAAGCGTTTTAAGTTTTTGGCAGGCGTACACCAAACAAAATTCCGCAAGTCACCAGCGCCAGACCTGCCAGTAAGTTGACGCTCATGGGTTCATTCAAAAACACCACAGCGCCCAAAGCCGATAAGCCGGGCACGAGCGCTGTGATCATGGTGGAGCGCACGGGCCCAAAGTGGCGAATCATCATGTTGAAGGTGATGCCCGAAATCACTACCGAACCCACGCCTTGATAAATGGCTTGAAACAGCATTTCTGCCACAGGCGCCGAGCCAAGGTGGCTGGGAACCCAGCCCGCGAACGCAGACAAGCTGTAGATGGGCACGAAGACGACACAAGAAAACGCGGTGATCGCGATGGTGGCTCGCACGGGTGCCAGTGAATGGCTGCGTACTAACACGCTGTAGCAAGCCCAGCAAAACGCTGCGCACATGAACATCAAATCGCCTTTCCAGACATCGCCGCCATCCAAGGCTTTGAGCAAGCTGGCGCCGCCCACCAGCACGTCGCCCATCACAATGCAGGCAAGGCCTATGGCGCGGGCTCGGTTGATGTGCTCGTGCAGCACCACGATGGCTAACAGCGAAGTCCAAAGTGGCAAGCTGCCGGGCATCAGCACAGATGCGTGTGCCGCAGGTGCAAAGAAAAAACCAGAATAAGCCAGCATGGCGTAAAGCATGCTGCCGAACAACCCCGCTAAAGCGGTGATACCCAAGGGCAGAGGGGACAAGCCCAGGAACGAGCCGACACGTTCACCTGATTGGCGTTGCTTGCGCATCAACCAGAAACCCCACGGCAGCAGCACGCAGCCTGCGCCGATGATGCGTAAAAAACCAATGTCGAGTGGGAGCAGGTTGTGTGCAGCAGAAGCACGCGCCACCACGATGAAGGATGACCAAATGATCACCGTGACAACCGCAGCGGTGAGCCCGAGGGCTCGAGGAGAGAGTTTCATGCGAGGGATGATAAATCCCTCGCGGTTTTAAACCCGATGCGTTTTAGAAATTGAAGCCAACCAAAACTGCGGCAGAGGTTTGTTTGAATTTGACGCCAGCTAATCCAGCAGGGTTGTCATCGGCTTTGCGTTGTGTCCATTCAGCTTGAATGAAGTTCTGGCCATAGATGTAGTGCTTGATACCGATGCCGTAACTGGTGCCGCTTAAGTTGCGTGCGGCGTTTGCGCCAGCCTCGTAGCGACTGGCGTAGCTACCTAATTTGACGTAAAGCAATGAGTCGCTTAAAAGCAGAATGCCTGGCTCGATAGAAACCTCCGTGATCCCATTAGTAGCCAAGGTTTCAGCGTCCGCAATTTTTGAATTTTTCAAATCAAATGTGCCTGAAACACCCAGTTTGGCAGGGTAGGCCAATGCGAAGGTGTAGTTCAATTTGGCGACGCCAACGGTTGTGTTGGCGCTTGTGGTCGTTGCTGCTGACGTATCAGTTTTCTCGGTTTTATTTTGGGCAGCACCCAAGCTAAGGTTAAAACCTTCAAAGTAGCTGTAATTGGGCTTTGCCGGTTGAGCAATGCTGCCTTGAGATGCAATCACCAAAGCTGCCAGTGTGAAAATTTTTTTCATAAATCATTTCCTGTCTAAAAATTGTTGGTTGAAATATCGATTTGTTTTCTTGAAATTCGATCAAGGACGCCATAGTTCCGTGGTTTTTAAGATCGTGCCAGAGGTTTGAAAGTAGCTGCCCACGATCAACACATTGCCGTTGTTCATCAACAGTGTGCTGGTGTGCATGGCCCGTGCCGAGTTGAGTACTTTTGGATTGATCGACCAAGAATTGAGAGCGGGGTCATAAATTTCGATACTGGTCAAAGATTGCTTGCCATCGTAGCCGCCCACAACTAGAACACGGCCATCCAAAAGTTTGGTGCTGGTATGCAGTGATCGCGCTGTTGACATGGGGGCTGCCGTAGACCAAGTGTTTGCATCTAGGTCGTAAATTTCTGCTGAAATCGGTGCGACACCGCCACCCACAACGAGTACTTTGCTTTGCCCTGCATCCATAACAGTCGCAGTATGGTTGTAGCGCAAATTGCCTGTTGATGAGGCACTGGTCCATGTTGAAGATGCAGGTGCTGATCTGTTGTAGGTCAATATTTTTGCTGCAGCAGAGTTGTCGCCACTGTTGCCGACAAATAAAACTTGATTGTTTTTTAGCATCGTTGCAGTGTGTCCTTGACGGGCTTCTTGCAGGGATGGCCCGGCCGTGAATAGTCCAGTTGAGGGCGTGTAAATCTCAGTCACCTTAGGATCTGCCGTGAGTAATGGTCCCGCAACACCGCCAGCAATTAAGACATTCCCGTCGGGTAAAAGAGTTGCGGTATGGAAGCGGTGACTCAGTGCCATCGGGCCTAAGCTTGTAGTCCATGTATTGGCTGATGGGTCGTATATTTCGGCTGTTGCAAGTGCGACCTTGCCGTCAAAGCCTCCAGTCACGAGTACTTTGTTGTCTTGTAAAAGTGTCATGGTGTGGCCGCGCCGAGCAGTTTTCATGTCGGTAGCAGCACTCCATTTTTCTGTCGAAGGGTCAAAAACTTCGGTCGATTTCAAGACTGTTGTGCCGTCGGTGCCTCCAGATACCAAGACGCGACCGTCAGGTAGCCTTACGCTGGCGTGGTCGCTACGGCCTGTGGTCAAGGTGTTTTGGGTTTGATCTAACGTCACTGGCGCAACCGTGACTGGCGTGATTGAGACTGTCAGAGTTGGCGCTGATTTGCTGATAAGACTCGTGGTGACCTTGGTTGGGTCTTGATAAGTGACCGTCAATGTATAAGAAGTTGTGCTCGTTGGGTTGTCTTGAACCAAGGTTCCTGATCCGCTGATGCTTAGTTCTCCACTCGCACCAGACACATTTACCCAAGTTATTTTTCCTATGCCCGTGCTGTACGTGGGTTTCAGAAAAATGGCTTTACCTGCATAAAAGGGCGCTAGATCGACCGATGCATTTTCTAATGTGGTCGTGGGTTCTGCTGCGGCTGTTGGCGTACCGCCCCCGCCACCACCGCCGCACGCCATGAGCAAGCAAAGGCTGCCAGCCATCAGCAAATGGCGAGGCCAGCGAATGATGTGACTCTTGATTGAGCTAAAGATCTCGAAGGTCATGTGGATGGCGTCAAAACAGTCTGCGGTGCTGGAAATAGCGCCGTACACAGATGTTTCGGCTTCAAGGCTGAATACTTGAATGAGCCCCATTACGTACAAACTACAATGAAGGCTTCGGTTGGGACGTTAGCTCAGTTGGTTAGAGCAGAGGACTCATAATCCTTTGGTCCACGGTTCAAGTCCGTGACGTCCTACCAAATATCTGTGATATACTTTCGGTTTTCCAGAGCGGCTGTAGCTCAGCTGGATAGAGTACTTGGCTACGAACCAAGGGGTCGTGGGTTCGATTCCTGCCAGCCGCACCAAATTGAACAAGGGTTTACATCTTCGGATGTAAAC
>CANCCJ010000065.1 GCA_947374535.1 Comamonadaceae bacterium
TATCCAACTGAGCTACGGACAGAAATGAAAAAAGGCCTCGCAAATCGAGGCCTTTTTTACTTTTATGGTCGGGGCGATAGGATTCGAACCTACGACCCTCTGGTCCCAAACCAGATGCGCTACCAGGCTGCGCTACGCCCCGATTCGAGTATTGTAACTCGCAAATGGGCCGTTTCTCACGACACCTTCACGAAAGTCTCTCGGGCGTGTTGATTCACAATCGGAGGGTGAAAATTGATTTTGATGGCATACAAGCATTCGTGGTAACAGCAGAGCTCGGTGGCTTTAACAAAGCGGCGGAGCAACTGCACATCACGCAAACCGCACTGACGCGCCGGGTGCAAAAACTCGAAGCCTATTTGGGTTTGAAGTTGCTCGACCGCACCACGCGTCGCGTCGAGATAACCGCCGTGGGCCGCGACTTTTTGCCGCAAGCGCGTGCCATCGTGAATGAGATGACCTCCGCCGTGGGCCGACTCAAAGACATGTCGCAACACGCCAAAGGCAACTTCACCCTCGCCTGCGTGCCCAGCATGGCGGCGCATATGCTGCCCCAGCTCATTCGCCAATATGCCGATGTGTGCCCAGGTAACCGAATCCGATTGCTTGACGCCGCCTCCTACGAGGTACGCCAAGCCGTGCTCAACCACCAAGCCGAAATTGGCATTGCGGTGAATGGCGAATCGCACCCAGACTTGATCGAAACACCTTTGTTTGACGACCCCTTGGTGTTCATTTGCCGCGACACGCACCCGCTTCAAGGGAAAGAAGCCGTCACATGGGCAGACATGCGCGAAGCCGATTTGATTGTGGTGAGCAACTTCATGGCAACGCGCGTGTTCATGGACTATCAACTCGCCAAGCATGGCATTCGCTTGAGCGGCAACTACGAGGTGCAACACCATGCGACCGCCATCAACCTCGTTGCAGCAGGGGTAGGCTGCGCCATCTTGCCCTCTTCAACCTTGATAGAAGGCGACAGACCGCATGTCCGCAAAATCACATTGACGGGCCCCGTGGTGAAACGTAAGGTGGCCTTGCTGCGTCACAAAAACACCAGCCTCTCACCTGCGGCACAAGCGTTCTTTGCACTGATTCAAAAAGAACACCTCAAACCCAAAGCGCCCCAAACGCAATTGATGCGCAAAACGAAATAATCACTCCCGATATTGCACTTCTCAACATAACCGTTTACCCCGACACTCGCAGGCATGACAGAAAAAGTAAGTGCAAACAGACCTGATGTGTTGGTCATCGGCGGTGGCAATGCAGCCTTATGCGCCGCCTTGATGGCGGCCGAAGCTGGCGCATCCGTTTTATTGCTGGAAGCTGCTCCACGCGAATGGCGCGGCGGAAACTCTGGCCACACCCGCAACCTGCGCTGCATGCACGATGGCCCGCAAGATGTGCTGGTCGAGGCCTATTCAGAAGAAGAGTATTGGCAAGACTTACTCAAAGTCACGGGCGGCATCACCAACGAAAAACTAGCCCGTTTGGTCATCCGTGAGTCTTCAACCTGCCGCGACTGGATGCGCAAACACGGTGTGCACTTTCAACCCCCGCTTTCGGGTGCTTTACATGTAGCGCGCACCAATGCATTTTTCATGGGTGGCGGCAAAGCCTTGGTCAACGCGTATTACCGAAGCGCAGAAAAACTAGGCGTGCAAATTCGCTACAACGCCCCCGTCGACAGACTCGACATTCAAGAGGGTCGCTTCGTCGCCGCCTATGTGGGCGAGGAACGCATCACAGCCAAAACCTGCATCTTGGCGGCGGGTGGGTTTGAATCCAACCGCGAATGGCTACGCGAAGCCTGGGGACAAAACGAGCGTGGTGAATGGCCAGCCGACAACTTTCTCATCCGTGGCACGCAATACAACCAAGGCGTCTTGCTTAAACACATGCTGGCGCATGGCGCAGACCGCATTGGCGACCCCACGCAGGCGCACATGGTGGCGATTGACGCACGCGCGCCCATGTACGACGGCGGCATTTGCACCCGCATCGATTGCGTGTCACTCGGCGTGGTGGTCAACCGCGACGGCCAACGCTTTTACGACGAAGGCGAAGACTTCTGGCCCAAGCGCTATGCCATTTGGGGTCGCTTGGTAGCGCAGCAGCCAGGGCAGATTGGCTATTCCATCATTGATGCCAAAGCCATCGGCCGTTTCATGCCCCCAGTTTTTCCGGGCGTGATGGCCGACACCTTGCCAGAGCTCGCGCAGAAACTGGGCTTGCCTGCTGACACCTTCATGCAAACTCTCAACGACTACAACCGCGCTTGCCGCGAGGGCACGTTTGACCACACCAGCTTGGACGACTGCCACACCGAAGGCGTGAACCCCGCCAAAACCCACTGGGCACGCCCCATCGACACGGGGCCGTTCTATGGCTACGCCTTGCGCCCCGGTATCACCTTCACTTACTTAGGCCTCAAGACCGATGACACAGCAGCTGTGCGTTTCAACGATATACCCAGCGACAACCTGTTTGTGGCGGGCGAAATGATGTCTGGCAACGTCTTGGGCAAGGGCTACACCGCCGGTGTGGGCATGTCGATTGGCACAGCATTTGGCCGCATTGCCGGCACGCAAGCGGCCAAAGCCGCTCTGAAGTCAGAAGGAGTGGCACATGCAAACGCTTGATGCCCTCACTCGCGATGCCCGCGCTTTAGCCAATGGCGACGTGGTGTTGTCTGCTTCCGAAACCGAAGTAGCGCGACAGATGCAAATTTGCAATTCATGTCGCTATTGCGAAGGCTTTTGCGCCATGTTCCCCGCCATGACGCGACGATTGGCCTTTGGCAAAGCCGATATTCATTACCTAGCCAACCTGTGTCACAACTGTGGCGCTTGTTTGCACGCCTGCCAATACGCACCACCGCATGAATTTGCAGTCAACGTACCGCAAGCCATGGCACAAGTGCGCGGCCAAACCTATGCAAACTATGCATGGCCACCCGCCCTCGGCGCACTCTACCAACGCAACGGCCTAACCTTGTCATTGGCGCTGGCTGCTGGCTTGACTTTGTTCTTGTTGCTCACCCTGCAAGTCAACGGCACATTGCTAGGTGACAACTTAAAAGGCAACTTCTACAACCTGTTTCCACACAACCTGCTCGTGAGCTTGTTCGCCCCTGTGTTTTTGTTTGCAAGTTTGGCTTTGGGGCTTGGCGTGCGGCGTTTCTGGCGCGACATCACTCCTGCCACCAGCGGCGCATCGCTGAGCGCACCCGCTGCCAATGAAGCCACGCAAAACGTGCTGCGTTTGACGTATTTGGAAGGCGGCCACGGCGAAGGCTGCAACAACGAAGACGATGCCTTCACGCTGTCACGCCGTCGTGCACATCACCTCACGTTCTATGGCTTCATGCTTTGTTTTGCGGCCACGAGTCTGGCTACGGTCTTTCACTACGCCCTCGGCTGGGTCGCGCCTTATGAGCTTTACAGCTTGCCCAAACTATTGGGCGTGGTCGGTGGTGTGAGCTTGTTGCTTGGCACAGCGAGCCTTTTCAAACTCAACTTGCAACGCCACCCCATGCACGGTGACGCAGCTCAAAAGCCTATGGACTTGGGCTTCATCGCCTTGTTGTTTTTCACCAGCTTGAGTGGCCTGACTTTATGGCTGGGTCGCGGGAGCGTGGCGCTGCCTGCATTGCTGGCCATTCATTTGGGCGTGGTGATGGCTTTGTTCGCCACCCTACCCTATGGCAAATTTGCACACGGCATTTTTAGAACGGCAGCCTTGCTGCGCTACGCAGTGGAAAAACGACAACCCAACCAACTCGGTTTGGGCGGTGAGTAATTTAAAAGGACAAGATATGAAAAAACGTCACTTCCTCAACACCTGTGCCTTGCTGGCAATCGGCGCCTCATCTCTCGCCGCACACGCACAAGAATTCCCGCCCAAAAAAACCATCACCATGGTCGTGGGCTTTGCCGCTGGCGGTGCTGCTGACACCGCCGCGCGCATCATCGCCAGAAAGCTCGGTGAAAACATTGGCGCTTCGGTGGTCATCGACAACCGAGGTGGCGCTGGCGGCAACATCGCACACCAGTTCGCTGCCAACGGCCCCACCGATGGCAGCACCATTTTGTTTGGCTCAGTGGGCCCACTCACCATCGCGCCGCACATGATGAAGGTGGCCTACGACCCCGTCAAAGACCTCTCACCCATCTCCATGGGCGTCAACTTCCCCAACGTCTTGGTGGTGTACGCAGGTACGGGCATTAAGACCTTTGCCGAATACATCGCCTACGCCAAGAAGAACCCGAAAAAACTTGACTATGCATCGACAGGCCCAGGCTCGGCCTCTCACCTCGCGGGTGAATTGCTCGACGACATGGCGGGCATCGAGACCGTACACGTTCCCTACAAAGGCGGCGCACCGGCATTGCAAGATTTGTTGGGTGGCCGTGTCGCAGCGTATTTTTCGACCTACTCCACATCGCAGGCGTACATCGACAACGGCAAGCTCATTCCTTTGGCCAGCACTGGCGCTCAACGCCTAAAGTCGTTGCCAAAAATCCCAACCATCGCGGAGTCTGGCTACCCCGGTTTCAGCGCCACCAACTGGTACGCCTTTGTGGCCTCGTCAAAAGTGCCTTCGGCCACCCTCGACCGATGGAACACCGAGTTGGTGAAAGTATTGAAGTCGCCCGATGTGGTGGACCAACTCAATAGCCATGGCCTCACCCCCCAACCCAGTACACGCGATGAACTGGCCAAGTACATCGCCAAAGAATCTGCGACTTGGGGACGCGTGATTCGCGAACGCAAGATCACAGGCGAATAAGCGAAGCAATACAAATCAAACGATAGAAAGAGACAACACATGACATTTGCACCCTACATCACCCGCCGCTTGGTCTTAGCCGGCCTCGGTTTGTTCTTGGTCGCCTCACAAGCGGCGCAAGCAGCTGAAATACGCGTCATCACTTCAGGCGCATTCACCGAAGCCTACAAACAACTCGTACCTGTGTTTGAGAAACAAACGGGTCACAAAGTCATCAGCTCATTTGGTGCATCCGTGGGCAACGCGCCTGATTCCATTCCCACTCGTTTTTCGCGCGGCGAGAAATTTGACTTGGTTATCCTGTCCGACGGCGGCTTAGAAGCGTTGGTGAAAAACGGCAACGTCATCAAAGGCAGCCGAGTTGATTTGGTACGTTCGCAAATTGGTGTGGCTGTGCGCAAAGGCACCCCTAAGCCAGACATCAGCACGGTCGAAGCGTTGAAGCAAACCTTGCTTAATGCCAAATCCATTGCCTACTCAGCGAGTGCAAGTGGCACCTATTTGTCCACCGAACTTTTTCCCAAACTCGGTGTGGCTGAGCAACTCAAAGACACGGCCAAGAAGATCATGAGCGAGCGCGTGGGTGCTGTCGTGGCACGCGGCGACGCCGAGCTGGGCTTCCAGCAAGTGAGTGAGCTGATTTATTTCAAAGAGCTCGACTTCGTTGGCACGTTGCCCGAGTCGGTACAACAAACCATTTTCTTCTCTGCCGGCTTGGTGGAAGGTTCAACCGAGCAAGACACGGCCAAGCAACTGATTCGCTTCTTCCAGTCCCCAGAAGTCGCCGATGTGATTCGCAAAACAGGCGTAGAGCCCATCAGCGTGCCTCGATAATGGCGGTATGACCGCATCGCACAGCAGATCAAAACCTCTCGCCCCCCTCAAAGGGGTGCGTGTTCTCACCCTCGCGCTCAACCTACCGGGCCCTGCCGCCGTGATGCGGCTTCAAGCCATGGGCGCCAAGTGCACCAAGCTCGAACCGCTTGCGCCTGCGGGCATGGGCACGGCGGACCCCATGGGCATTTACAAACCTGCAGCCTACGAGGTGATGCACACAGGGCTCAAAGTGGTGCAAGCAGATTTGAAGTCTGAGCGCGGTCAAGGCGCCCTGCACAAAGTACTGGCACAAACCGATGTGCTCATCACCTCCTTCAGGCCTTCCGCTTTGGTCAAACTCGGCTTGGCTTGGAAAGCGTTGCACAAGCGCTATCCAGCGCTGTGCGTGGTAAGCATCGTGGGCTCGCCTGGCGCGCGCGCCGAAGAAGCAGGCCACGATCTGACCTACCAAGCCGACAGCGGCTTGGTGAACGGCTTAGACATGCCTGCAAGCTTGTACGCAGACATGGGGGGCTCACTGTTCGCAACAGAAGCTGTGTTGCAAGCGTTGCTCATGCGTCAGCGCCCAGGCCGCGCGCAAGGCCAAGGCGTGTTTCACGAAGTGGCTTTGAGCAATGCATCGGCTTACCTTGCGCTGCCACGCACTTGGGGTCTCACCACACCCAACGGGGATGTGGGCGGTGCGCATGCGGGCTACAAGGTCTACCCCTGCAAAAACGGACGTGTGGCCTTGGCGGCCCTGGAGCCGCACTTTGCCATTCGCTTGTGTGAAGCTGCCGGATTACCCAAACAAGCGGTGTCACAAATGCACAAGCGCAGCACACACGAGGCCATCGCATTGTTTCTTGCCTCACAAACGCGTCAACAGCTTGACAAGCTGGCGAGCCACAAAGACATCCCTTTACACACGCTGCCCCGCTCTGCTTAATACAAATGGCGCAAAGGATGTGCTGCTGCGGACCAAGGACTTTCGAAAAACGGCAACACCATCTCAGGCGTCACATCGGCAATGCGTGCGGGCTGCCACTTCGCTTGATGGTCTTTGTCTACGGCCAACGCACGAATGCCTTCTACCGTTTCACTGTGCACACCCCGGCGTGACAGGTGATTGGTTTGGAAACAATGGCGCACCATGTCACGCTCCATGCGCAAGTCTTGCGCCAAAGTCATGTGCCGCCCGCGGCGAATTTGTTCCAACGTGACGCACAACATCAAAGGCGACTGGTGGTGCAAGGCTTTGAGTGTTTGCACCGACCATTCATCCTTTTCGTGCAAAGCGTGCTCAATCTCAGCCACCGTGGCCAAACCAAACACCGCATCAATCGGCGCGCTGTGCCATTTCGGTGTCGCAGCCAATGCATGTTCTGTGGCGACTTGGCTTTGTTCGCGCAGCCACGCCACCACAGCCTCGCCACTTGACCAATCTTGCTGGCGCAAGCCATCCCACAAAGCGGGCAATGCCGCTGAGTCCACACACACATCGGCCAAGCCCACATGCAAAGCTTCACCACCACGCAGCACATGGCCCGTCAAAGCCAAATACTCGCCTAAGTGACCGGGACAACGGCTCAAAAAGTAGCCACCGCCCACATCTGGGAACAAACCAATGTGTGTCTCAGGCATCGCCATCTTGGTATGTTCGGTCACCACACGCAATGCGGCACCTTGGCTGATGCCCATGCCTCCCCCCATCACGATGCCGTCCATCAAGGCGATGTAGGGCTTGCGGTAGTTTTGGATCAAATGGTTAAGGCTGTACTCCTCGGTAAAGAAGTCTTCCAGTGTTACATCACCGCTGAGTGCCGCTTGATGAAAATAGCGAATGTCCCCCCCTGCACAAAAAGCACCGAACGGACCTTCTTTGTTGCTGCCGCGCACCACCACCGCCCTCACCTGCGCATCGTCTTGCCACTGCTGCAACACATGGCTCAACTCATGCACCATGCCCAGAGACAAAGCGTTCAAAGCCTTCGGGCGGTTGAGCGTGATGAGCCCTAAATGGCCCACGCGTTCCGAATGGACATCAGGGGTGTAAGTTGACATGGGGATGCGCTCCTAACTCGACGATTGATTGGCGTATTTTCATCAATGCCGAGCATTAAAAATGACATGCATGAACCCACGCGACACGAAAAAAAGCCGAGGTCAAAACCTCGGCTTTTTGGGTAATCAAAAGATTACTTATTGCGCTTGCGTTCGCTTTCGGTCAAGAAGCGTTTGCGCAGACGCACGCTCTTAGGCGTGATTTCGACCAACTCGTCGTCTTCGATAAATTCCACACCGTATTCGAGTGTGAGGTCAATCGGAGGCGTGATCTTGATCGCGTCTTCTTTGCCAGACACGCGGAAGTTGGTCAGCTGTTTGGTACGTGTCGCGTTCACCACCAAGTCGTTGTCACGGCTGTGGATACCCACAATCATGCCTTCGTAAACAGGGTCATTGGCTTTCACGAACATGCGACCACGGTCGTCCAATTTACCCAAGGCGTAAGTGAAAATTTCACCGTCATCCATCGAGATCAACACACCGTTTTTACGACCACCAATGTCGCCTTTGTGTGGCTCGTAGCTGTCAAAGATGTTGGAGATCAAACCGGAACCACGGGTCAAGTTCAAGAACTCGTTGGTGAAACCAATCAAACCACGGGCTGGAATGCGGTATTCCAAACGAACGCGACCACGGCCATCGGGCTCCATGTTCACGAGTTCGCCTTTGCGCTCGCCCAAGGCTTGCATGACGCCGCCTTGGTGAGTTTCTTCGATGTCAGCGGTGACCATTTCGATCGGCTCATGACGCACGCCGTCGATGTCGCGGAACACCACGCGTGGCTTGGACACAGCCAGCTCGTAGCCTTCGCGACGCATGTTTTCCAACAGAATCGTCAAGTGCAATTCACCACGGCCCATGACTTCAAAGATACCTTCTTCGTCGGTTTCTTTGACGCGCAGCGCCACGTTGTGTTGCAGTTCTTTTTGCAGACGGTCCCAAATTTGACGGCTGGTGACGTACTTGCCTTCACGACCGGCCAAGGGGCTGGTGTTCACGCAGAAGTTCATGGTCAAAGTGGGTTCGTCCACTTTCAGCATCGGCAGAGGTGCGGGATTGGCAGAGTCAGTCACCGTCACACCGATGTTCAAGTCAGCAATGCCGTTGATCAACACAATGTCGCCAGGACCGGCTTCGGTCACTTGCACGCGATCCAAGCCTTGGAACTTCAACACTTGGTTGATGCGACCTTTGATGGCTTTGCCATCAGGGCCTTCCATGACCACCACGTCCATTTGTGGCTTGATCGTGCCTTGGCTGATACGGCCCACGCCGATACGACCCACAAAGGTGGAGAAGTCGAGCGCCGAAATTTGCAATTGCAAAGGTGCAGCTGGGTCGCCCTTTTGAGCAGGGACGTGCTTGAGCACCGTGTTGAACAAGGCCGACATGTCTGGGCCCCACTGCTCGCCTGGTGCGCCTTCTTCGAGCGAAGTCCAACCGTTGATACCCGAGGCATACACCACAGGGAAATCGAGTTGTTCGTCGGTCGCGCCGAGTTTGTCGAACAAGTCAAAAGCGGCATTCACCACTTTGTCTGGGTTCGCACCAGGCTTGTCCACCTTGTTCACGACCACGATGGGCTTCAAACCCAAAGCCAAAGCTTTTTTGGTCACGAAACGTGTTTGAGGCATGGGGCCTTCTTGCGCATCGATCAACAAGACCACGCCGTCCACCATGGACAAAGCGCGTTCCACTTCACCGCCGAAGTCCGCGTGACCGGGGGTGTCGACGATGTTGATGTGTGTACCTTCCCAGCTCACAGCGCAGTTCTTGGCGAGAATCGTGATGCCACGCTCGCGTTCGATGGCGTTGTTGTCCATCACGGTGTCGACCACTTTTTCGTGGTCGGCAAAAGTACCGGATTGACGCAGCAACTGGTCAACCATGGTGGTTTTACCGTGGTCAACGTGGGCGATGATCGCGATGTTACGGATTTGTTTAGTCATGCTTCTCTCTTCCTTTATGCCTGCTGGGCCAGCACTGGCTGGTTCACAGACGATCTTTCCAAAATTTGTTGAATTTCAAGGGGACTCAACAATCGTCCCGGAATCAGTTCCCCAGCTTTCACATGGGCGCTGCCCAGCAAAGCTTGTGGGTTTTCTCCAAACACACACACACGGTCTAGGTCTGGCCAAGCACCGCGACGACGCACACCGCTCAAAAAGCGACCTGCATTTTCAGCATCCAACGTAACAGCCGTGTGATCAGACAGCAGGCATGGCACAGGCATCAAGCGCGCTTCGCGTTGAGGCTCATCCATGGCAGTCAGGTCTTCCAAGGTCACGCAATCCGCTTCATCAAAAGACCCTGTTGCCACGCGGCGCAAGGCGCTCAAATGACCGCCACAACCTAAGGCCTCAGCGATGTCTTCACCTAAGGTGCGGATGTAAGTGCCTTTGCTACACGTCACTCGCAGACGTAAAAATGGCGCATCGCCCTCGAGCTGCATTTCGAGCAACTCTAAATCGTGAATCACCACATGGCGCGGCTCGCGCTCGACGGTTTCACCTGCACGCGCGTATTCGTACAAAGCTTTGCCATCTTTTTTCAAGGCGCTGTACATGGGCGGCACCTGTGTGATCGGGCCCATGAAACGGTCGAGTACTTCCACCACTTGACCGACGGTACAAGTGACGGGGCGCTGCTCAATCACCTCGCCCTCCGCATCCGCTGTGCTGGTTTTCACACCAAGGCGGACCGTGGTTTCATACGTTTTGTCAGCGTCCAAATGGAGCTGGCTGAATTTGGTGGCTGCACCAAAGCACAAAGGCAACACGCCTGTGGCCAAGGGGTCAAGCGTGCCGGTGTGCCCTGCCTTTTCGGCGCGCAACAACCACTTCGCCTTTTGCAAGGCGTCGCTGCTGGAGATTCCGTAGGGCTTGTCTAGCAGCAACACCCCGTGTACAGGGCGGCGCTGCACCCTGCTGCGGGGCGCGTTCATGTTCAATCGTCCTTCGCTTTGGAAGCGACGGCCTTGGCAATCAAGGCGTTCATGTCAGACGCACGCTCAGGTGTGCGGTCGTAAACAAAGTGCAAAGTAGGCACGGTGTGGATGTGCAAGCGCTTGAACAAGCCATTGCGCAGGAAACCTGCCGCTTGGTTCAAGCCCTCGCCTGTTTTCACAGGGTCACCGTTCAAGACGCTGAAATGTACTTTGGCATGCGCGTAATCGGGCGTGACTTCCACGCCTTGCAGCGTGACCATGCCCACGCGTGGGTCTTTCAACTCACGCGCGATCAAATCGGCCAGATCGCGCTGGATCTGGTCAGCCACTTGGTAGCTTCGGTTGGGGGTGCTGCTCGGTTTACGTGCCATACCTGCTTACATTTGCGACGCACGCTTTACAGCGTACGTGCAACCTCTTTGATTTCGAAGAATTCCAACACATCGCCTTCGACGATGTCGTTGTAGTTCTTGACGGTCAAACCGCACTCGAAGTTTTCTTTGACTTCTTTGGCATCGTCTTTGAAGCGCTTCAAACTGTCGAGTTCGCCAGTGAAGACCACCACGTTGTTGCGCAACAAACGTAACTTCGCGTTGCGACGCACCACACCCGAGGTGACCATACAACCCGCGATCGCACCAATCTTGCTGACGCGCAGCACTTGGCGGATTTCGGCAGTACCGATGACTTCTTCCTTCTTGTCTGGCGTCAACATGCCAGACATCGCAGCCTTGAGTTCGTCCACAGCGTCATAAATGATGTTGTAGTAACGAATGTCGACGCCATTGTTTTCGGCCAACTTGCGCGCACCGGCATCGGCACGTGTGTTGAAACCAATGATCACAGCCTTGGACGCGATCGACAAGTTCACGTCGCTCTCACTGATGCCACCCACTGCGGCGTACACCAACTGAACTTTGACTTCTGCGGTCGACAACTTGAGCAGCGAGGCAGCCAAAGCTTCTTGCGAACCTTGCACGTCAGCCTTCACGATGATGGGCAACAGTTTGACTTCACCGGACGTCATGTCGGAGAACATGTTCTCCAACTTCGATGCCTGTTGCTTGGCCAACTTGGTGTTGCGCACCTTGCCTGCACGGTAAGTAGCGATTTCGCGTGCACGACGTTCGTCGGTCATGACCATGAACTCGTCACCCGCTTGCGGCACTTCGACCAAACCTTGAATCTCGACGGGAATTGATGGGCCAGCCGATTTGATCGACTTGCCGTTTTCGTCCAACATGGCACGCACGCGACCGTAGGTTTGACCACCCAAGACCACATCGCCCACATTGAGCGTACCGGACTGAACCAGCACCGTCGCCACAGGGCCACGACCTTTGTCCAAACGCGCTTCGATCACCAAGCCTTTGGCCATGGCGTCAACAGGCGCTTTGAGTTCCAACACTTCGGCTTGCAAGAGCACTTGCTCCAGCAATTCGTCAATGCCGGCACCGGTTTTGGCGGAGACTTCACAGAACGGTGAATCACCACCGAACTCTTCTGGCACCACTTCTTCGCTCACCAATTCGCCTTTGACGCGTTCGGGGTTGGCACCGGGTTTGTCAATCTTGTTGACCGCCACCACGATGGGCACACCCGCCGCTTTAGCGTGCTTGATGGCTTCTTTGGTTTGTGGCATCACGCCGTCGTCCGCCGCCACCACCAAGATGACGATGTCGGTGGCTTTGGCACCACGTGCACGCATGGCCGTGAAAGCCTCGTGACCGGGCGTGTCCAAGAAGGAAATCATGCCGCGTGGTGTTTCCACGTGGTAGGCGCCAATGTGTTGGGTAATGCCGCCCGCTTCGCCCGACGCGACTTTGGCGCGACGGATGTAGTCCAGCAAAGAAGTTTTACCGTGGTCCACGTGGCCCATGACCGTCACCACGGGGGCGCGTGTCAAGGCGACAGCTTGGTGACCCGATGCTTCTTCTTCCGTAAATGCTTCTGGATCGTCCAACGCAGCAATTACGGCTTTGTGACCCAACTCTTCCACCAAAATCATGGCGGTGTCTTGGTCTAAAGGCTGGTTGATGGTGGCCATTTGACCCAGCTTCATCAACTGTTTGATGACTTCAGAAGCCTTGATCGCCATCTTGTGGGCCAACTCGCCCACGGTGATGGTTTCAGGCACGTGCACTTCAAGCACGCGTGCTTCGACTGCGGCCTGAGGCGCGCGGTCGTCATCACGGTCGCGGTCACGACGGCCCTTGGGGCCACCACGCCAGCTGTTGCGGCCCACGCCACCACTCGAATCGCCACGTGTTTTGATGGCTTTCTTTTTGGCTTGTTCATCGGCCCAGCTGGAAGACAGTTTGGCACTCTTGACTTCTTTGTTACCAGGCGCGGCAGCAGTTCCTGCTGCGGCTGGAGCACCAGGACGTGCGGCACCCGGTGTCCCAGCAGGCTTGTGCAAGGTACCTTTGATGGCCTTGGGGTCTGGCACGGGCTCGGGCTTCTTGGCCACCATGGTTTTTTGCGGCGTGCTCATCATCAAGCGAATCGCTTCGGCTTCAGCCAAAGCTTTGCGACGACGGCTGTCCAGATCAGCAGCACGGGCCGTGTCTTCATCGGCACGGGCTTTGGATGCTGCAGCAGCCTCGACACGGGCAGCTTCTGCGGCGACAGCTTTTGCGTCGACCACAGGTTCAACTGGCTCGGCCTTGGCTTCAGGTGCAGCAGCCGACTCAACCGCCACGGCTGCAGCGGCTTGCGCCTGTGCAACTTTGGCAGCTTCTGCTTTGGCGTGTTCTTTGGCTTCTTGCTCTTCGCGCAAGCGGCGTTTTTCAGCCAGCTCTTCTTCTTGACGACGGATCAGCTCAGCTTGGCGGCGAGCTTCTTCTTCACGGCGTGCCAACTCTGCATGGTCAATCACAGGGGCAGCAGGCACTTCCACAACAGCAGGTGCTGCAGGTGCGGCTTGCACATCTGTGCTTTCGTCTTCATCGCGTTTGATAAAGGTGCGTTTTTTACGCACCTCCACTTGGATGGTGCGTGCCTTGCCTGTCGCGTCAGCTTGTTTGATCTCAGTGGTCGATTTCTTGACCAAGGTGATTTTCTTGCGCTCAGGCGATGAAGTGCCATGGCTGGCTTGCAAATGGCTCAAGAGCATTTGTTTGTCACCATCGGTCAGCGCATCGCTGGCCGATGATTTAGCAACACCGGCTGCCTTGAGTTGCTCAAGCAGCGTGTCGATTGGTTTTTTGAGTTCGTTTGCAAACTCGGCTACGGTCGTACTGGACATATGTGATCTTCCTCGCCATGACCATTACTCTTGACCCGTGAACCAATGTTCACGTGCCGTCAAGATCAGGGCTTTGGCCTCTTCTTCGCTTTGGCCGGTAATGGCTGTGAGCTCGTCTACGGCCAAATCGGCCAAATCGTCACGGGTGTGTACGCCGCTCTCAGCCAACTTTGGCAAGAACTCCGCATTCAATCCTTCGAGGTCGCGCAAATCTTGCGAAACTTCTTCGACGCTCTCTTCGCGTGCAATTTCCATGGTGAGCAGCGCATCCTTGGCACGTGTGCGCAGCTC
>CANCCJ010000066.1 GCA_947374535.1 Comamonadaceae bacterium
GTGAGGGTTTGAATGAAGGCTTCAAGTTTTTGAACCCGAACGAACGCGACCGCTGCGGTTGCGGCGAATCGTTCCGTATCTAAAGTGGGGGGTGAGGTGAGCGAATCGGCCAAGCCGCTGTCGGCGCAGCTCGCTGTCAGCGACTTTGAACTCTTCAATGTCCCTACGCAGTTTGCGCAAGACCGCGCGCAACTCGATGCACGTTGGAAAGACTTGCAACGCGAAGCCCACCCCGACAAATTTGCCTCTCAAGGCACGGCTGCACAACGCGTGGCCATGCAGTGGTCGGTGCGCATCAATGAGGCGTACCAACGCCTCAAAGACCCCATGCGCCGAGCTGCCTATTTGTGCGAGCTCGGCGGAGCGCCCATCCAGGCTGACAACAACACAGCGATGCCTGCTGCATTTTTGATGCAACACATGGAATGGCGTGAGGCCATGGAGGAGGCCACCGATGTGGCCGCACTCGAAGCATTGTTTGATGATGTGCAGCAAGCCCACAAAGCTGCCTTGCAGCAATGCGCGCATCTCATTGACTCCGCACATGACCTGCCCGCAGCTGCGCAGCAGGTGAGGGGGCTGATGTTCATCGAGAAGTTCTTGCGCGACATCGAAGCCCGAATCGACTGAAAGCGACAATACACACCTATGGCGTTGTTACAAATTTCCGAACCTGGCCAAGCGCCTGACCCGCACCAGCGTCGCATCGCCGTGGGCATTGATTTAGGCACCACCCATTCCTTGGTGGCAGCTATGCGCAACGGCGTAGCCGAGTGCTTGCCGGATGCGCAGGGCCATGTCATCTTGCCGTCGGCGGTGCGCTATCTCGACAACGATGGCCGCCAAATTGGCCGTGCCGCCTTGCTGGCGCAAGCAGACGATCCAGAAAACACCTTGGTCTCGGTCAAGCGTTTCATGGGCCGTGGCGTGGCAGACATTGCTAACCGTGACAAGTTGCCCTATGTGTTTGTGGACAAGCCTGGCATGTTGGCCATTCAAACCCGTGTAGGCGAGAAGTCACCCGTTGAGGTGAGCGCCGAAATTTTGGCTACTTTGCGCTTTCGAGCCGAAGACACCTTCAACGACGATCTGTATGGCGCGGTCATCACCGTGCCCGCGTACTTTGATGACGCCCAACGCCAAGCCACCAAAGATGCCGCGCAACTCGCGGGTATCAACGTGCTGCGCCTCATCAACGAACCCACCGCTGCGGCTATTGCCTATGGGTTAGACCAAGCCAGCGAAGGTGTGTACGCCGTGTATGACCTCGGTGGCGGCACGTTTGATATTTCTGTGTTGCGTCTCACACGCGGGGTGTTTGAAGTACTGGCCACCGGTGGCGATTCCGCTTTGGGCGGTGACGATTACGACCGTGCTCTGGTCGAGTGGGTGCAAGCTCAAACTGGCTGCGTCATTGCCACGCCAGCTGATAAATCGAATGTGTTGGTGGCAGCACGTGCCTGCAAAGAGGCGCTGTCCGCCGCTGACGCCGCCACCTTTGACGTGCGCTTGTCGAGTGGTGCACTTAGCTGCACAGTCACGCGCGCCGAGTTTGAAGCAGCCACCGCCGCTTTGACCCAACGCACCTTGTCTGCCGTGCGCAAAGCGCTACGCGATGCCAAGCTCAGCAAGGTTGACATTCAAGGCGTGGTCATGGTGGGGGGCTCTACCCGCATGCCACAAGTGCAACAAGCCGTGGCTGATTTGTTGGGCTGTTCGCCCTTGAATAACCTCAACCCAGACGAAGTGGTGGCCCTCGGTGCTGCGATTCAAGCCAACCAGCTCGCGGGCAACAACCCCGATGGTGAGTTGCTGTTGCTCGATGTGATTCCTTTGTCGCTTGGCATTGAGACCATGGGCGGTTTGGTCGAGCGCATCGTGCCGCGTAACCAAACCATTCCCACCGCGATGGCGCAAGACTTCACCACCTACCAAGACGGCCAAACCGCCTTGGCTTTGCATGTGGTGCAAGGCGAGCGCGATTTGGTAGCTGACTGCCGCAGCTTGGCGCGCTTTGAGTTGCGTGGCATTCCGCCTATGGCCGCAGGTGCTGCCCGCATTCGCGTAACCTTCACGGTCGATGCCGATGGCATGGTGAGCGTCAGCGCGGTTGAGCAGATGAGCGGCGTCGCCGCCAACATCACCGTCAAGCCTTCGTATGGTTTGTCAGACGATCAAATTGCCGCCATGCTGCAAGACAGCTTCAAGACTGCAGAACAAGACATCAAAGCCCGCGCTTTGGTCGAAGCCCGCGTGGATGCCGATCGCATGTGGCTGGCCACGCAAAGCGCACTGCAAGCCGATGGCGATTTGCTATCTGCCCAAGAGCGCGCCCGCATTGACGACCTGATGGTGGCGACCTTGGATGCCAAAAAGCTTGAAGACGCAGCCGCCATTGAAGCCATCACCGAAGCGTTGGCCAAAGGCACCGAAGCCTTTGCGGCCCAACGCATGAACCGAGGCATTCAACACGCCTTGGCTGGACAAAACATCGAGAACATCTAAATGCCTGTCATCAAAATCTTGCCCCACGCCGAACTTTGCCCCCAAGGCGCAGAGCTGCAAGCCGCAGCTGGCAGCACCATCTGCGAAGTGCTGTTGGAAAACCACATCAACATTGAACACGCGTGCGATATGAGCTGCGCTTGCACGACCTGCCACGTCATCGTGCGCGAAGGTTTCAAGTCGCTCAACGAAGCCGATGAAAACGAAGATGACTTGCTCGACCGTGCTTGGGGCTTGGAGCCCAATTCACGTCTGAGCTGCCAAGCCATCGTGGCGCAGCAAAACTTGGTGGTGGAGATTCCAAAGTACACCATCAACCACGCCAAAGAAAACCACTGACCATGCGCCAGATTTTTCTTGACACCGAAACCACTGGCCTGTCGGCAGAGAACGGCGACAGGATCATTGAAATTGGTTGTGTCGAGCTGCTGCACCGCAAGCTTACCGGCAACAACCTGCATTTCTACTTGAACCCTGAACGTGACAGCCATGAAGACGCCTTGCGTGTTCACGGTATCACCAATGAGTTCTTGAAAGACAAACCCAAGTTTGGTGAAGTGGTGGACCAGTTTTTGGACTACATCGCTGGCGCAGAAATCATCATTCATAACGCCCCGTTTGATGTGGGCTTTTTGAACAAAGAGTTAGAGCTACAAGGCCGTCCGCGTTTCACCACCTTTGTGGATGGCATCACCGACACCTTGGTGATGGCTAAGGAAATGTTCCCGGGCAAGCGCAACTCGCTCGACTCGTTGTGCGACCGGCTAGAGGTCGACAACTCAGGCCGCACTTTGCACGGCGCTTTGCTCGATGCCGAGCTGCTGGCCGACGTGTACATCAACATGACGCGTGGCCAAGATGCCTTGTTAATGGAGGTGGAGAGCAACGACCAACAAACCCGCACAACAGAGCGCGTGGACCTCCGTAGTTTTCAATTGCCCGTCATCGCCGCCTCTGAGCAAGAGATGACGCAGCACGAAGATTTGCTCACGCAGTTGGACAAATCAAGCGGCGGAAAAACAGTTTGGCGAAATCTGCAAAATTCTGTGGCATAATTGTTGTCTTTCCAGAGATGGAAAACGTCGAAAATGGGCGATTAGCTCAGGGGTAGAGCACCACATTCACACTGTGGGGGTCGCAAGTTCGAAACTTGCATCGCCCACCATTTTTGGCAAATCAACCGCTTCAAAAAGCAAAAAGTTAAAGGTTCCGCAAGGAGCCTTTTTCGTTTCTGCATCACTTTTCTTTCGCCTTGTATTTTGGGTGCGTGCCCCCATTTACTGATGAGCTTGTGTGCTTTACCAAGCCGTCACCTCAACGCTGCACAATGCAGCATGATTTGCGTGATGCAGGTTTTGATTGAAAGGTAGTTCATGACCATGTTTTCTGGATTGTTTAAGTCGGTTGTTGCTGGTGCGTTGGTCGTCAGTGCCACGCTCGCATTGGCCTTGCCCACGCCCAAAGACATTGAGGCTGCTGTCGACGCTGGCCACTACACCCAGGCCGAAACCATGTTGCGCGAAGTCTTGCAAGACAAGCCTCAAAGTGCCAAGGCGCACTACGAGTTGGGTCAAGTGTTAGCCCATGAGCATCGTTACAAAGAAGCACAAACCGAACTGCAAAAAGCCAAAGACATCGACACGTCTTTGAAGTTCGCAACCAGCCCCGAAAAATTCAACACAGTGTTCGCCAAAGTAGCTGAGTTGGCCGCTGCGCCATCGTCATCGGTGGTGATGGCGCCATCGGTAGCTCCCGGCACGCACGCTGAGGCCAATGCCACACGCG
Organism: Comamonadaceae bacterium; assembly: GCA_947374535.1. Next base: position 4,291 of record CANCCJ010000066.1, read on the forward strand.
AGCCAGCACCTAACAGCAGTGGCTTTTCCTTGAGCTATGTGTGGTTGGCCATTGCAGGTTTGGTTGTGTTGGGCCTGTGGCTTCGCCGGTCTGCTGCAGCGAATGCCAACAACGCAACTTACGCGCCGGCGTCGACCCCCATGGGTGCGCCGCCTGCTCCCCGTGGTTTTGGTGCTCAATTCACCCCCAACGCACCGCAAGCTTATCCCCCTCAGGGCTACGCGCAGCCACCCAGCGGTGGCTCCACGATGACCGGTGCTGTGGTGGGTGGCTTGGCCGGTGTGGCTGCAGGCTATGCCTTGTCAAAAGCTTTAGAGGGTGACCATCACCCTTCATCGGTCCCAAGTGCCAACCCCTCAGCTGCAGACAACGGCGGCTACGTACCGTTTGACGCGCCCGCACAACCTGACTTCGGTTCTTTTGACGCAGGTTCAGGCAACGATTGGGACAGCGCTGACTCAGGCGGTGGCAGCAGCGATGACAGCTGGTAAGCCAACGCCCGTGAGATTTATTCGATTTTCAACACTTGCCTTGGTCTTTGGACTAGCGGGATGCGCCACCCCCGGACCAGACCATACGCCTTTTGCTCAAACACAAGCCAAGGCGCTGGGGCTCAGCGATGCATCTTCGTCGCTCGTCGCGACGCAGTGGTGGCAATCATTGGGCGACGCCGAGTTAGACCACTTGGTCACTCAAGCGTTAGAGGGGCAGCCGACCCTGGCGTTGGCTCGTGTGCGTGTGACGCGTATGTTGGCCTTGGCGGATGTGCGTCAGTCCACGACGTATCCTCAAGTGTCCGTAGGTGCTGACGTCACGCGTCAGCGTTACACCGAGAACGGTTTGTATCCACCGCCCTTTGCTGGCAATGTTTACAGCAGCGGCACCGCGCAATTCGGTGTGTCTTGGGTGCCCGATGTGTTTGGGCAACACACAGCGGAAATCGCTTCGACCTTGAACCAAGCCCAAGCGGCACAGGCCGACGCGCAAGCCGCGGCGGTGAGCTTGGCCGCGCAGGTGTGTCGCGGCTACATCACCTTGGCGCGCTTGGTGGCGCAGCGTGAGGTGGCGCAGCGTGCTTTGGGACAACGTCAACAATTTTCAGCGCGCATCACAGAACGTGTGAACGCAGGTTTGGAGTCGCAGCTGGAACAACAGCAGGCGGATGTCGCGCTGTCTCAAACGCGCGGCCAAGCCGAGGCACTGGATGAGCAAATCAGTTTGGTGCGTCACCAGTTGGCAGCGCTGGCTGGGCAACGGGTGGATGCCTACGACAGCTTGACCCCCAATCTGGCGCAGTTGCATTTAGAAGAAATGCCGCTCACTTTGGGTGCAGATTTGCTGGGTCGCCGTGCCGATGTGGTGGCTGCTCGTTGGCGCGTGGAAGCAGCGGTGCAAGACGTCCAAGCGGCGCGCATGCAGTTTTATCCCAACATCAACATCTCGGCGTTTGCGGGCGTGAGTGCGATTGGTGCAGGCAAAGTGTTTGAGAGCGGTAGTCGTCAAGCGGGTATCAGCCCTGCGATCAGCTTGCCGTTGTTTGACGGTGGACGTTTGCGTTCGCAGCTCAAAGGACGGCAAAGTGATTTAGACATCGCCATTGCGTCTTACAACAGTGTGCTGCTAGACGCCGTCAAAGAAGCCGGTGATGCCATCAGCTCCAGCCAGTCATTGGCGCGTCAACAGCAAGATGAAGCCAAGGCCTTGGCCTCGGCGCAGGCCGCGTATGACATTCATTTGGCGCGGTACAGCGCGGGTTTAACCAATCAGTTGGCCGTCTTGAATGCCGAAAGTCAATGGTTGGCCCAGCGCCGCAGTGCCATTGATTTGCGCGCCCGTGAATTAGACAACCGCGTGGCTTTGATGAAGTCACTGGGTGGCGGCTGGCGCGATGCGCGTTAAGAAACAATGGAAAGAACTGTGATGACTGAATCAGCGACTAACGAATTTGCGGACAAGCGTCGGCGCGGTTTGACCTTGATCGCCTGTGGCGTTGCTGCAGCTGCCTTGGTGTGGGGTGGTTGGCATTGGTTTGTGGGACGCCATCAACTCGACACGGACAACGCCTATGTGGTGGGCAATGTGTTGCAGATCACGCCGCAAGTAGGCGGCACCGTGTTGTCGATCCAAGCGGACGAAACAGACTTCGTTCAAGCCGGTCAAATGTTGGTCAAACTTGATGAGGTTGATGCCCGTGTGGCGTTGGAGCAAGCCCAAGCGCAGCTGGCACAAACTGTGCGCGAGGTGCGCTCGTTGTTTGCGGGAACCGCATCTTTGGTGGCGCAGCTGAATTTGCGTGAAGCTGATTACAAGCGTGCGCAAGTTGAGTTGGCTCGCGCACAAGACGATGTGAACCGTCGCGCCCCACTGGTCAACAGCGGTGCGGTGAGTCAAGAGGAGTTTCAACACGTCAGCGCGCAACTGGCTGCGGCGCAAAGCTTGGCGGCTGCCGCGCAGTCTGCGGTGGTTGCCGCCAAAGAACAATTGAATGCAGGGCAAACTCAAACAGAAGGCACAACTGTAGAAACGCACCCCAATGTGGCGCGTGCGTCGGCGAAGTTGCGCGAAGCGTATTTGGCTTTGCAACGTGTCAACTTGAAGGCTCCAATTGACGGCCATGTGGCCAAACGCAGTGTGCAAGTCGGGCAGCGCGTGCAAGCGGGCACGCCGCTGATGACGATGGTGGCCTTGAACCAGTTGTGGGTGGACGCCAACTTCAAAGAAAGCCAGCTCAAAGATTTGCGCATTGGCCAGCCCGCTGAACTCCGCGCTGATGTCTATGGCAAGAAAATTGTGTTTCACGGCAAAGTCGCGGGCCTAGGCGCTGGCACTGGTGCTGCCTTTTCGTTGCTCCCAGCGCAAAATGCGACGGGCAATTGGATCAAAGTGGTGCAGCGCGTCCCCGTGCGTATTGCGCTTGACCCGCAAGAGCTGACGTCTTATCCGTTGCGAGTAGGTCTGTCGATGGACGTGATGGTGGACACCACAGATCAAACCGGAAAAATTTTGTCTGATGCCACACGTGATGGCAATGTGGCGGTCACAGCCATTTACGACACTCAAAACGTGGCGGCTGATGCTGAAGTCGCCCGCATCATCGCGGCCAATCTAGGCACCACAACCAAACCTGTGAAATCTCAGTGACATGAGTGAGTCCGCCGCTGCTGCAGCGCCTGCCAGACCCGCGCCGCTGCATGGTTTGATGCTCTTGTTGGGCACCCTGTCGCTGTCATTGGCGACCTTCATGAACGTGCTTGACTCGTCCATTGCCAACGTGTCGATTCCCGCCATCGCGGGTGATTTGGGGGTCAGTCCCAATCAGGGTACTTGGGTCATTACCAGTTTTGGTGTGGCCAACGCGATTGCCGTGCCCTTGACCGGGTGGTTGACCATGCGCTTCGGTGCCGTGCGTTTGATCACGGCCAGCATTGTGTTGTTTGTGATCACCAGTTGGCTGTGCGGCTTCGCGCCTTCGCTTGAAATGCTGGTGGTGTTCCGCGTGATGCAAGGCTTGGTGGCGGGGCCGATGATTCCGCTTTCGCAGACCTTGTTGCTGTCCAGTTACCCGAATGCGAAAGCAGGCACGGCCTTGGCCTTATGGGGTGTGACCACACTGGTGGCACCCGTGGTTGGACCTTTGTTAGGCGGGTGGATCACAGACAACATGTCGTGGCCTTGGATTTTTTATATCAATGTGCCTGTCGGCTTGTTGTCTGCCGCAGTCACGTGGGGCATCTATCGCAAACGTGAAACGCCGATTCGTAAACTGCCGATCGACACGGTCGGTCTGACCTTGCTGGTGCTGTGGGTGGGGGCGTTGCAGCTCTTGCTCGACAAAGGCAAAGAGTTGGATTGGTTCGCTTCGAATGAGATCGTCATTTTGAGCTTGGTAGCTTTGGTGTCGTTTGTGGTTTTTGTGGTGTGGGAGCTGACTGACAAACACCCCGTGGTAGACATCCGTTTGTTCAAAGGCCGTAACTTTGCCTTTGGTGCGTTGGCGCTGTCGGTGGCTTACGGTTTGTTTTTTGGCAACGTGGTGCTGATGCCCCTGTGGTTGCAGCAATGGATGGGTTACACCGCCACCACCGCTGGCATGGCCTTGGCGCCTGTGGGTTTGTTGGCGATTTTGTTGACGCCCTTGGTCGGCAAAAAAGTCGGGCAATGGGACCCGCGATACATGGCAACGGGTGCGTTCATCGTTTTTGCGCTGGTGTTGTGGATGCGTTCGCAGTTCGACACCCAAACAGATTTTCAGCACATTTTGTGGCCCACCTTGTTGCAAGGTGTGGCGATGGCATTTTTCTTCATTCCACTCACCACGCTGACCTTGTCGGGGCAGCCGCCAGAGCGTATTCCTGCGGCAGCGGGCTTGAGTAACTTTGTACGAATCATGGCGGGTGCCATGGGCACCTCGATTGCCACCACCGTTTGGGACAGCCGCGCCGCCTTGCACCATGCACATTTGACGGAGTCGCTGACGGCGACAAACCCCGTCTTTGTCAGCGCCATGGATGGCTTGACCGCTTCGGGGCTGACGGCCGCGCAAGCCTTGGTGCAAATCAACCGTTTGATCGACCAACAGGCCTACACCCGCGCGGCTGATGATGTGTTTTTAGCGTCGTCTGTGATTTTCGTGCTTTTGATTGGTTTGATCTGGTTCACCCGTCGACCCGCGCAGCACAAAGCCAGCGCGCCAACCGATGCCGGCGGGGCCCATTAAAGGCCATTGGCCTGAAGCGCTTGAGACACCACTTCTTGCGTCAGTTGCATGGCGGCTTTGTGAGTGGCGGTCATGGGGCGGCGCGCTGACCACACCAGCATAAGTTGGCTCATGAGCCTTGGCTTTTCCACGCGGTGTGTGGTGAAGTCCTTAGGCTTGGCAAAGTTGCTCAACGTGTAAGCCGGTAAAACGGCGTAGCCCAAGCCTTCTTTCACCAATTCCAAAATTGCATTCAAGCCATCAATCTCGAGCACGATGTTGGGTTTGCAATTGATGCGCATCATCTCGGTGTCAATCAACAAGCGAAACGCGTTGGGACGGCTGGGCGCGATGAGCGGCAGCTTGGCCAAGTCGGCCAGTTGAACCACTTCTTTGAGCTGTGTATGGGGGGCAATCGGTTGGCTTTTTTTGCCCGCAATCAAAATCAAAGTGTCCTCGTGTAGCAGGGTCATTTCCAAATCAGGCGAGGGCGGTGGGTTGTAGAGCACAGCCATGTCTAGGCGACCTGCACGCAAGCTCTCGACCATCAACACGGAGAAGCCTTCGGTCAGCGACAACTGCGCGTGTGGAAGTGCTTGGCGAAACGACATGGTCAAGGGCACGGTCGCTAGCTTGGAGAGGCTAGGGGGCAAACCAATGGACACACGGCCCGCCAGCGCACCGCGTACCGAACCCAGTTCCTCTTGGGCCACCGCCACTTGGTGCAAGATGCCTCGCCCGTGCTCCAGCATGACGAGCCCGGCTTCTGTCACCGTCACGCCGCGGCCATTGCGCATCAGCAGGTTCTGGTGCAACTCGACTTCCAGCTGCCGCACATGGCGGCTGAGCAGGGGTTGCGGTATGCCCAAAGCCAAGGCAGCTTTGGTAAAGCTGCCCAGCTCGGCGACGCGTACAAAGGATTCGATTTGCTTGAGTTCCATGGCGTTCTCTATTTTGAATAACCAATTGTCCGTTATTTAAAAACGTTATAGCAGCTAGTTCGTCGTGTTAGGCCAATTTCAGGGGTAAATCTCTAGAATCTCGGCCATGCAAACCTCATCTTCATCTCTCGTGCTGCGCGGCATTTCCTCCATGGCCACCAAGGCTTTGTTGACTGAATTAACGCAAGCTTATGCGTCGCAAACCGGCGTGTCCGTACAGATTGAATCTGTCGGCGGCGTTGATGCGGCCAAGCGGGTGCAAGCGGGTGAAGCATTTGACATGGTGTTGTTGGCCTCAGACGCGATTGAGCGCTTGATCGCCTCGGGCCATGTGCAAACAGGTTCACGCAGTGACTGGGTCCGTTCACCCGTTGCGGTGGCTGTGCGGGCGGGAGCATCTCACCCTGACTTGAGCAACGAGGCCGCTGTGAAAGCCGCCGTGTTGGCCAGTCCCACACTCAGTTACTCCACAGGCCCAAGCGGCGTCTACCTCGAACAATTGTTTGAACGTTGGGGCATTGCCAATGAAGTGAAAGCCCGCATCGTGGTGCCACCTCCTGGCACGCCTGTTGGCGCACTGGTGGCTAATGGCCAAGCCGCTTTGGGTTTTCAGCAGTTGAGCGAACTCATTGCTTTGCCCGGCATTGATGTGCTGGGCACTTTGCCTGACGATGTGGCGTTCATCACGACGTTCTCCTCGGGCGTTCCCAGTGTCATTGCCAATGACGTGGCCCGTGTTTCTGCTGTGCAATCGTTCTTACAGTTCTTGGCTTCGGCTGGCGTTGAAGACGTCAAACGAAAGCTTGGTATGGACTGGCTCTAATTTCTTTTCCTCACCTCCAACTCGATCTCTGAAGGTTATCTATGTCACTCATCATCGACGTCCACGGTCACTACACCACAGCGCCTAAGGCCTTGGAAGAATGGCGCAATCGCCAAATCGCAGGCATCAAAGACCCAGCGTCTATGCCCAAAGTGTCCGAGCTGAAAATCAGCGACGATGAGTTGCGCGAAACCATTGAGACCAACCAACTTGCCAAGATGAAAGAGCGCGGCTCTGACATCACCATCTTCAGCCCACGTGCGAGTTTCATGGCACACCACATTGGTGACTTTCAAGTGTCATCCACTTGGGCCGCCATCTGTAACGAGCTGTGCTTTCGCGTGTCTGAGTTGTTTCCCAACAACTTCGTGCCAGCCGCCATGTTGCCCCAGTCGCCCGGCGTCGACCCCGCTACATGCATTCCTGAATTGATCAAATGCGTGGAGCAATACGGCAACGTCGGCATCAACCTGAATCCCGATCCATCGGGCGGCCACTGGACATCGCCTTCGCTCGCCGACAAGTCGTGGTACCCCATCTATGAAAAGATGGTCGAGTACGACATCCCCGCCATGATTCATGTGTCCACCAGCTGCAACGGCTGCTTCCACACCACAGGCGCGCATTACTTGAACGCTGACACCACCGCCTTCATGCAATGCTTGACCTCTGACTTGTTCAAAGATTTCCCCACCCTGAAGTTCTTGATTCCTCATGGCGGTGGCGCAGTGCCCTACCACTGGGGTCGTTTCCGTGGCTTGGCGCAAGAGCTGAAAAAGCCTTTGCTGTCTGAGCATTTGATGAACAACATTTACTTCGACACCTGCGTGTACCACCAGCCTGGCATCGACTTGTTGACCAAAGTGATTCCGGTCAAAAACATCATGTTCGCGTCCGAGATGATTGGCGCCGTGCGTGGCATCGACCCCGAAACCGGTCATTACTACGACGACACCAAGCGCTACATCGAGTCCACGCTCAACCTCAATGCCGACGAGCGCCATCAGGTGTACGAAGCCAACGCACGTCGCGTGTTCTCACGCTTGGATACCAAACTTAAATCACAAGGCCGCTGAACCTCAATCGAGGACAGAAGCTCATTATTTCTAGGAGAAAAAGATGTACGAACTCGGCGTTGTTTATCGCAACATCACACGCGCAGATCGCGCAGCCGCTGACGGCTTGGCCGCGTTGGGCTCAGCCACGGTTCACGAAGCCATGGGCCGCGTGGGTTTACTCAAGCCTTATATGCGCCCCATCTTCCCAGGCGCGCAAGTGTCGGGCACAGCCGTGACCGTTTTGCTGCAACCCGGTGACAACTGGATGATGCACGTGGCGGCTGAACAAATTCAGCCTGGTGACATCGTGGTCGCGGCTATCACCGCCGAGTGCACCGACGGCTACTTTGGCGACTTGCTGGCCACATCGTTCCAAGCACGTGGCGCGCGTGCCCTCATCATTGACGCCGGTGTGCGCGATGTGAAAGAGTTGCAACGCATGAACTTCCCCGTGTGGAGCAAAGCCATCAGCAGCAAGGGCACCATCAAGGCCACCATTGGTTCGGTCAACATTCCCGTGGTGTGTGCTGGCATGTTGGTCACGCCAGGTGATGTGATCGTCGCCGATGACGATGGCGTGGTGTGCGTGCCTGCTGCACGTGCGGTAGAAACTTGGGCTGCTGCACAAAAACGCGAAAGCTTTGAAGGCGAGAAGCGCGACAAATTGGCTTCAGGCATCTTGGGCCTCGATATGTACAAAATGCGCGAACCTTTGGCAGCTGCTGGCTTAAAGTACATCGATTAATTTCGATCACTTTGAAAGCTTGTTTCATGACTCACACCTCTAAACGCCAACTGTTTGCAGCTTTGGCGTTGGGTGCTTTGGCGATGTGCGGTTTACCTGCGCACGCCCAAGACTTCCCCACCAAACCTGTGCGCATCCTCACGCCGTTTCCAGTGGGCAGCGGTCCTGAAGGCGTGTTGCGTTTGGTGGCCGACAAGCTGTCACGCACTTGGGGCAAGCCAGTGGTGGTGGAGAACAAGCCCGGTGGTAATGGCTTCATCGCCATTGACGCTTTCAAGCGTGGTGCGACTGATGGCCATGATTTGATTCAGCTCGACAGCGTGCATTTGTCTGCATACCCGCATCTGTTTAAAAAGTTGCCGTATGACGCCAAGGCCGATTTCGAACCTTTGGCGCCTTTGTTCAAAACCTACTTTTTTGTGACCGTTGCCACCGACAGCAAATACAAAAAAGTATCTGACCTCATTGCCGATGCCAAAGCGCATCCGGGTCAGTTGAACTACGGCTCTTGGTCTGTGGGCAACCCCGTGCATTTGGGTTCGGCGCTGTTTGAGTCGGTCACAGGCACAGACATGCAGCATGTGATTTACAAAGAAACCAGCATGCTCTACACCGGTGTGGCCAATGGTGAACTCTCGTTTGCGTTGGGCTCGAACGCCACAGCCGGCGCCATGTATCGCGCAGGCAAGTTGCAATATTTGGCGGTGGCTGCGCCCAAGCGTGTGAGTGCATTCCCGAATGTGCCCACCATCGGCGAGTCAGGCGGCCCTGCCGGTTTTGAAGTGAGCGGCTGGACCACCATTGCCGCACCGCGTGGCTTACCCAAAGTGGTGACGGACAAAATTCAACGTGACATCGAAAAAGCCTTGGCCGAACCCGATGTGCGCGAAAAGTTTGCATCGTTTGCCTACGAGCCTTTCACCTTGAACCGCGAGCAGTTGAATGCCTACATACAGTCCGAGTCAACGCGCTTTGGCGGCATCATCAAAAAAGCCCAAGTGTCTTTGGATTAATTGAGAGGATCATCCTTATGTTGAAACGTTTGAGCCTGATTCTGTTGACGTCTTGTGTCGTGACTTTTTCGTTCGCACAAAGCTACCCCACCAAACCCATCAAAGTGGTGGTGGGATACGCCGCAGGTGGCGCGGTGGACGTGGTAGCGCGCACCATTGGTCAAAGCATTTCCAACAGCATGGGTCAGCCCGTGTTTGTGGAAAACAAACCGGGCGCAGGTACCAACATCGCTGTGAAGTCGGTGGTCACGGCAGAGCCCGATGGTTACACCTTGATGATGGCAGCCAATGCCTTGGCCGCCAACATGTCGCTTTACCAACCTGCACCGTTTGATGCAGAGCGTGACTTGGTGGCGGTATCACTCATTGGCCGCGTGCCAGTGGTGATTGCAGCCAACCCAAATGCACCTTACGCCAACATCAAGCAAC
>CANCCJ010000067.1 GCA_947374535.1 Comamonadaceae bacterium
GAAGGCGACCGCTTTGTGGTGTCTGAAGTGGCCATGGAAGGCTACTACCTCGGTAAGGACGATGAGTTCAAATCGCTGGTGCAAATCAAAGCAGGTCAGGCGTACAACGCAGACGATGTGGCCAAGACCACCAAATCCTTCAATGAGTACTTTGGTAATTTTGGTTTTGCGTTTGCACGCACCGATGTGCGTCCTGAAATTGATCGCACAACCAACCGTGTGAAGCTGGTGCTGGTAGCCGATCCTGCGCGCCGTGCCTATGTGCGTCGTATCAACATTGTGGGTAACAACCGCACACGTGACCAGATCGTGCGCCGTGAATTTCGTCAAACCGAATCATCTTGGTATGACGGAGAAAAAATTCGATTGTCACGTGACCGTGTGAATCGCTTGGGTTATTTCAAAGATGTTGAAGTTGACACACAAGAGGTACCGTCTACCCAAGATCAAGTGGACTTGAATGTCAACGTGGTTGAAAAACCTACGGGTATGTTGACCTTGGGTGCTGGATTTTCAAGCGCCGAAAAAGTCACACTGTCATTTGGTATTCAGCAGGACAACGTGTTTGGTTCAGGCCACAACCTCGGTTTACAGGTCAGCACCAGTAAATTCAACCAATACTATGTCTTGAACACCACAGACCCTTACTTCACCGAAGATGGCGTGTCTCGTACGTTTGAGTTCTACCATCGCTCTAGCAAGCCGTATGTGGAGCAGGGCGGTAACTACCGATTGATCACCTCTGGCTTAGGTGTGCGTTTTGGTTTGCCTTTTAGTGAACTCGACCGAATTTTTGTTGGTACGGCAGCAGAGCGAACAGAGCTCGTGCCAGGTACCAACATGCTGGGTGTCCATGCACAGTTGTGCCAGCAGTTTGGCTGCATTGCGCAAAACGTGCCTGTCACAGCAGGCTGGGCCCGAGACAGTCGCGATAGCTACCTGAACCCCAACAACGGTAAATTGATTCGCTTGAATACTGAATTGGGCGCAATGGGGGATGCTCGCTACGCCAAGTTGGGTGGTCAATACCAACAATATGTGCCCATTACCAAGCAATACACCTTTGCGTTCAACGCCGACCTCGGTGTGGGGCACGGAATGAATGGACAGACCTTGCCTTTTTACAAGAACTACTACTCAGGTGGTTTGGGATCTGTGCGTGGTTTTGAGCAAGGCACTTTGGGTCCACGAGACATCACAGGCCCTGTGATTGGTGGTGCTAAAAAGGTAACGCTGAATACAGAATTTTTGATGCCGTTTCCAGGCGCAGGCAACGATCGTACTTTGCGCTTGTACGGCTTCTATGACATGGGTAACGTGTACGGCGAGTTTGAAAAGGTTGACCTCGGCCTGTTACGAAGTGCTTATGGCGTGGGCTTGAGTTGGGTGTCGCCCATGGGGCCATTGCGTTTTGCTTGGGCACGTCCAGTTCGGACATTCCCAGGCGATAGAATCCAACAATTGCAATTTCAAATCGGGACATCTTTCTGATGAACATGTTTACTCGTCAAATTTCTTTAGCTGTTGTGTTGGGCTTGGCCGCGTTTTGCGCGCAAGCGGATGAAATCCGTATCGGCTTCATCAACACTGACCGAATTTTCAAAGAAGCCAACACGGCCAAGCAAGCGCAAGCCAAGTTGGAACAAGAGTTTTCCAAGCGTGACAAAGATCTCAATGACGCTGGTGCGGCATTAAAAACGTCTGTCGAGAAGTTCGAGCGCGAAGCGCCCACTTTGTCTGAGTCACAACGCATGTCGCGCCAAAAACAATTGGGCGAACAAGACCGCGACTTTCAACGCAAGCGCCGTGAGTTCCAAGAAGAACTCAATGCGCGTAAAAACGAAGAGTTTCAACTCGTGCTGGAGCGCGCTAACCGCGTGATCAAGCAAGTCGCTGAAGCTGAAAAATACGACCTGGTGTTGCAAGAGGCTGTGTACATCAACCCCAAGCACGACATCACCGACAAAGTGCTCAAGGTCATCAACGCCGCTAAATAATCTGCCGTGGCACTGAGTCTCGGCCAGATCACTGAAAGCTTGGGTGGTCGCCTCGTTGGCGATCCTCAACGCCTGATCCAAAAACTCGCACCGCTTGACACCGCTCAAGCCGATGCGCTGAGTTTTTTAAGTAATCCCAAGTACCAATCACAACTCGCCACCACGCAGGCGGCTTGTGTGATTGTGTCGCCAGCGATGGCAGATGCTGCCAACGCACACACCGCTTTGATCGTGGCGGATAACCCCTATCACTACTTCGCACGTTTGACGCAGTTGTGGCGCAAGCACACACGGGCGAATGACGAGCCTTTGCTTCATCCCAGCGCTGTGATTCATCCCCAGGCGCACATTGATGCAACCGCGCGCATCGGCCCCTTGTGTGTGGTTGAGCGAGGTGCGCGTATTGGGGCGAACACATGGCTTAAATCGGGTGTCACCGTGGGTGAAGATTGCAGCATCGGCGAGCGCTGCATCGTGCACGCGGGCGTGGTGATTGGCGCCGATGGTTTTGGCTTCGCTTTGTTTGAAGGTCGTTGGGAAAAAATTGAGCAGTTGGGCGCTGTGCGCATTGGCAACGATGTAGAAATCGGCGCCAACACTTGCATCGACCGCGGTGCGTTGGATGACACCATCATTGAAGACGGTGTCAAGCTCGACAACTTGGTGCAAATTGGTCACAACGTCCATGTGGGCGCGCACACCGCCATGGCTGGGTGCGCTGGCGTGGCGGGCAGCGCGCGTATTGGCGCGAATTGCACCGTGGGTGGTGGCGCAGTGGTGTTGGGCCACTTGCAACTTGCCGATGGCGTGCATATTTCTGCTGCTTCAGTGGTGATGCGCTCCATCCGTCAGCCCGGTCAATACAGCGGTGTGTTTCCAATCGACGACAATGCGTCATGGGAAAAAAACGCAGCCACTTTGCGTCAATTGCACCGCTTGCGCGACCGCATCAAATCTCTTGAATCAGCTTTAGAAAGTCAGAAAAAATGAGCATGGATATCCACCAAATCTTGAAGCAATTGCCGCACCGTTATCCATTCTTGTTGGTGGATCGCGTGTTGGAAATTGAAAAAGGCAAAAGCATCAAGGCGCTCAAAAATGTGACCATGAACGAGCCTTTTTTCTCGGGCCACTTTCCTCACCACCCCGTGATGCCCGGCGTTTTGATTTTGGAAGCCTTGGCTCAAGCCGCTGCTTTGCTGGCTTTTGACACCTTGGGTGCCGCGCCTGATGACAAAACCGTGTACTACTTCGCAGGTATTGACGGCGCACGTTTCAAGCGTCCTGTGGAACCCGGTGACCAATTGACTTTGGAAGTCGAGTTGGATCGCATGAAGGCCGGTATCTTTAAATTCAAAGCCCGCGCCAAAGTGGGCGACGTGATTGCCACTGAAGCTGAACTGATGTGCACCATGCGTGCGATTGCCTAATTCACGCCTTAGACGATGAGCCTCATTCACGCCACCGCCATTGTTGACCCCAAGGCTGAGCTTGACAGCTCAGTTCAGGTGGGGCCCTACACCATCATCGGCCCGCACGTCCGTATCGGTGCTGGGACGACGGTAGGGCCGCACTGCGTGATCGAAGGTCACACCACGATTGGCAATGACAACCGTATTTTTCAGTTCAACTCCTTGGGAGCGATTCCGCAAGACAAGAAGTACGCGGGCGAGCCCTGTGAGCTGATCATTGGGGACCGCAACACCATTCGCGAGTTTTGCACTTTCAACATTGGCTCCCCCGGTGATGACGGCGTGACCAAAGTCGGCCACGACAACTGGATCATGGCTTATGTGCATTTGGCTCACGATTGCATCGTGGGCAACCACACCATCTTCGCCAATAGTGCGCAGCTCGCGGGCCATGTGCATGTGGGCGATTGGGTGATCTTGGGTGGTTTTACCGTGGTGCACCAATTTGTGCGGATTGGTGCACACAGCTTCTCGGCCATGCATTCGCTCCTGTTTGCCGATGTGCCTCCGTTTGTGATGTGTCAAGGCCAACCCGCCGAGCCACGTTCGATGAACTTCGAAGGCTTGCGCCGCCGTGGTTTCTCTGCCGAGCGCATCAGTGCTGTCAAGGCTATGCACAAAGCCTTGTACCGCGATGATTTGACGTTGGAGCAAGCCAAAGTTCGCATTGCTGCTTTGACACAAGAAAAGCCAGAAGCTGCTCCTGACGTGGCCATGATGCTGGACTTCTTAAGCCAAACCTCGCCGCAACGCGGCATCATTCGTTAATCGCAATGGCCGAGGCCCTGTCTTTCTCGCTGGTCGCAGGCGAGGCCTCGGGCGATTTGCTGGCGGGCCTTTTGCTCGGCGGCATGCGCGACAAATGGCCCGATATGCACAGCGCAGGTATTGGCGGACCGCGCATGGTTGCACAGGGGTTTGAGCCTTGGTGGCCTTACGAAAAATTAGCGGTGCGCGGCTACGTCGAAGTGTTGCGTCACTACCGAGAAATTGTGGGCATTCGCAACCAGCTTCGCGAACGTTTGCTGGCCAACCCGCCCAGTGCGTTCATCGGTGTCGATGCCCCAGACTTCAACCTCGATTTGGAGCGCGACCTCAAAGCGCAAAGCATTCCCACGATTCACTTTGTCTGCCCCTCGATTTGGGCGTGGCGGGCAGATCGCGTCGAAAAGATTCGCCAAAGCGTCGATCACGTCTTGTGTATTTTTCCGTTCGAGACCGACTTGTTGGCTCAGCACGGCATCGACGCCACCTACGTGGGCCACCCTTTAGCTAAAAATATTCCCGATGTGCCAGACCGCGCTGCAGCGCGCATCGCACTTGGTTTACCGCAAGATGCCACGGTGGTGGCCTTGCTGCCAGGCAGCCGCAGCTCTGAAATCGAGTATCTGGCGCACCGCTTTTTGCAAGCTGCTCAACGTATGGCCAAGCTGCAACCGGGCTTGCACTTTGTCTTGCCTGCCATGCCTGCCTTGCGCGTGCGTATCGAAGAGATTGCCAGCCAAGTGGGCGAAGTGCCCAACTTATTGGTGCTCAATGGCCAATCACATACGGCTCTGGCGGCTTGTGATGTCACGCTCATCGCCAGCGGTACTGCCACCTTAGAGGCTGCGCTGTTCAAGCGCCCGATGGTGATTGCTTACAACATGAACTGGTTGAGCTGGCAAATCATGCGCCGCAAAAAGTTGCAACCTTGGGTGGGCTTGCCCAATATTCTTTGCCAAGATTTTGTGGTGCCCGAGCTGTTGCAAGACGCTGCCACGCCAGACGCCTTGGCGCATGAAGTCTTGCAGTGGTTGGCCAATCCTTCGGCGGCGGCAGCAGTTCAACAACGCTTTGCGACGCTGCACGCTACGCTGCGTCGCGACACCCCATCACTGGCCGCTCATGCGATCGAAAAAGTTCTTGCGCGCTGAACAAGTCGCACTCATTTGGGATGCCCCTGCGGGCTTGATCGCTGGGGTGGATGAGGCTGGTCGCGGCCCTTTGGCTGGGCCCGTTGTTGCAGCGGCCGTCATCTTGGATGACCTGAATCCGATCGTGGGTTTGGCGGACTCCAAAAAGCTCACCGCTTTGAAGCGCGCGCGTTTGTATGACGAAATTCGTGCCAAGGCCTTGTGCTGCTCCATCGCTGAAGCGACGGTGGAAGAAATTGACGAATTGAATATCTTGCAAGCCACCATGCTTGCCATGCGCCGCGCGGTGGAAGGTTTACGCTTGAAGCCCAATAAGGTTCTGGTTGATGGCAACCGCCTGCCTGTGCTCGACGTATTGGCAGAAGCCATCGTCAAAGGCGACAGTAAAGTGCAGGCCATTTCTGCTGCGTCCATTTTGGCTAAGGTGCACCGCGACCGGTGGTGCTTAGAGTTGCATGCCCAGTATCCGCAGTACGGTTTCGATGCTCACAAGGGTTATGGCACAGCAGCGCATTTGCAAGCTCTCAAAGAACACGGTGCCACGCCCTGGCACCGCAAATCGTTTTCGCCCGTGGCAGAGGTCTTGAAATGAACTTGATCACCTCGCGTGACAACCCTTTGGTGAAGGACTTGCGTCGTTTGTCTCAAGACAGCACGGCGTATCGCAAGCTCGGTCGTGTGTGGCTAGAGGGTGATCATTTGTGCCGTGCTGCGCTGACGCGTGGCTTGAAGCCTGAGCATGCGGTGTTCGCCGAGTCGTTGTGGGCCATTGCCCCGCGTGAGTGGATGCAAGCCGCTGAGCGCAATACTGTGTTGCCCGATGCCTTGTTTGCAGAGATCAGCAGCTTAGAGTCGCCCGCCAAAATGGGTTTTGTGTTGGCCGCGCCAAGCTCCCGAGATGTGCTGGCAACGATCCCCACGGTGGTGCTTGACCGCGTGCAAGACGCTGGCAACGTGGGCTCGATTTTGCGCAGTGCCTCGGCCTTTGGGTTCAAGCAAGTGCTGGCCATCAAAGGCACTGCCGCCTTGTGGTCGCCCAAAGTTTTGCGGGCAGGCATGGGGGCGCATTTTGGCCTGCATTTGGTAGAGGGCTTGAGCGCCGAGGACTTGCATGCCTTGGACATGCCTTGGGTGGCCACCAGCTCCCATCAAGGCCCGTTTTTGCACACCTTGTTGGCCGAGTCCAAGCTGCCCATGCCTTGTGCATGGCTCATGGGCCATGAAGGGCAGGGCGTGTCGCCCGCTTTGGCTGAGCGTGCCTCACTGCATGTGCGCATTGCGCAGCCTGGCGGCGAGGAGTCACTCAACGTGGCTTCGGCTGCTGCTATTTGTTTGCACGCCAGCGCCACCTGCCATTTGAGGTAATTCACGTTTGTTTACTCGGGAAAACCAGTGCCTCGGATATAATGAGAGGCTTTCCCGCATCAACCTGTACGTCCCAGCCAAAACTAGGCAAATTCCTCGAACAAAGTAGCCAAAGAGAAGACATTCTCTTGTGAGCGCTGAGGCGTACCCGAACTACTCCGGAGAACCCAGTGCTTTTGTCTCTTCAGGGAACTTTCCCGCCCGCCATTCTGGCGCTCGCAGACGGCACGGTCTTTATCGGCAACTCGATTGGAGCTACTGGCTCCACGGTCGGCGAAGTGGTGTTCAACACCTCACTCACCGGCTATCAGGAAATCCTCACTGACCCCAGCTATTGCCAGCAGATCGTCACTTTGACGTACCCGCACATTGGCAACTATGGCGTCAACGTGGAAGACATCGAAGCTGACAAAGTCCATGCTGCTGGCTTGATCATCAAAGACTTGCCTTTGATCGCAAGCAACTTCCGCTCTAGCCAATCCTTGTCGTCCTATTTGGTCGATGCAGGCACGGTCGCGATTGCCAACATCGACACACGTCAACTGACCCGTATCTTGCGCACCAAGGGTGCCCAAAACGGAGCGATCGTGGGTTTGGCCAAAGGCCAAGAAGTCACGCAAAGCTTGATCGACCAAGCGGTGGCTGCAGCCAAAGGCGCGCCCAACATGGCAGGCCTTGATTTGGCGCAAGTCGTGTCGGTGGCTCAGCCCTACGAGTGGACACAAACCGAGTGGACCTTGGGCGAAGGCTACGGCGCCTTAACCGCACCTAAGTTTCATGTGGTCGCGTATGACTTCGGTGTCAAGAAAAACATCTTGCGCATGTTGGCCCAGCGCGGCTGCCAAGTCACGGTCGTGCCAGCAAAGACCTCCGCGGCTGACGTGCTCAAGCACAACCCCGATGGCATCTTTTTGTCCAACGGCCCTGGCGACCCTCAGCCTTGCGACTATGCGATTGCTGCTGCGGCTGAGTTGATCGAAACAGGCATTCCTACTTTTGGTATTTGCTTGGGTCACCAAATCATGGCTTTGGCCAGCGGTGCCAAGACTTTCAAAATGAAGTTTGGTCACCACGGCGCGAACCACCCTGTGAAAGATCTGGATTCAGGTCGCGTGTCCATCACCAGTCAAAACCACGGTTTTGCGGTGGACGAAAAATCATTGCCTGCCAACTTACGGGCCACCCACGTCTCGTTGTTTGACGGCACTTTGCAGGGCTTGGCCCGCACCGACAAGCCCGCGTTTTGCTTCCAGGGTCACCCTGAAGCGTCGCCCGGCCCGCACGACATTGCTTACCTCTTTGACCGCTTCATCAAACTGATGGAGGCGAAATAACATGCCAAAGCGCACCGACCTTAAAAGCATTCTCATCATTGGCGCAGGCCCGATCATCATTGGTCAGGCGTGCGAGTTCGATTACTCTGGCGTGCAAGCTTGTAAAGCTTTGCGTGAAGAGGGTTACAAAGTCATCTTGATCAACAGCAACCCTGCCACGATCATGACCGACCCGGCTACGGCGGACGTGACCTACATTGAGCCCATCACTTGGCAAACGGTCGAGAAGATCATTGCCAAAGAACGTCCAGACGCCATTCTGCCCACCATGGGCGGACAAACAGCGTTGAACTGCGCGTTGGACTTGTGGCATCACGGCGTGTTGGCCAAATACAAGGTTGAGCTGATTGGCGCGACCCCAGAAGCCATCGACAAAGCCGAAGACCGCTTGAAGTTCAAAGACGCCATGACCAAAATTGGTCTGGGCTCTGCGCGTTCAGGCATCGCCCACAGCATGGACGAGGCTTGGGATGTGCAAAAAAGTTTGGGTTTCCCCACCGTCATTCGCCCCAGCTTCACGCTGGGCGGCACCGGCGGCGGTATTGCCTACAACCCTGAAGAATTCGAAATCATTTGCAAGCGCGGCCTAGAGGCGTCGCCCACCACCGAGCTGTTGATTGAAGAGTCTTTGCTCGGCTGGAAAGAGTACGAGATGGAAGTGGTGCGCGACAAGGCGGACAACTGCATCATCATTTGCTCCATCGAAAACTTGGACCCCATGGGCGTGCACACCGGTGACTCGATCACCGTGGCGCCTGCGCAAACCTTGACCGACAAGGAATACCAAATTTTGCGTAACGCCTCTTTGGCTGTGTTGCGCGAAATCGGTGTGGATACGGGCGGCTCCAACGTGCAGTTCTCCATCAACCCCAAAGACGGCCGCATGGTCGTCATTGAGATGAACCCGCGTGTTTCGCGTTCATCGGCTTTGGCTTCCAAAGCCACAGGCTTTCCAATTGCGAAAGTCGCGGCCAAGTTGGCGGTGGGCTACACACTCGACGAACTGCGCAACGACATCACGGGTGGTGCAACGCCTGCGTCGTTCGAGCCTTCGATCGATTACGTGGTCACCAAGATTCCACGTTTCGCGTTCGAAAAATTCCCCACCGCTGACAGCCGCTTGACCACCCAAATGAAATCGGTGGGCGAGGTGATGGCGATGGGTCGTACCTTCCAAGAGTCCTTTCAAAAAGCCCTGCGTGGTTTGGAAGTGGGCGTGGACGGCATGAACGAAAAAACCCAAGACCGTGAAGTGCTTGAAAAAGAGTTGGGTGAACCCGGCCCCGAGCGCATTTGGTATGTGGGCGACGCCTTCGCCATGGGCATGAGCGTGGACGAAGTATTCGCATTGACCAAAATCGACCCTTGGTTCTTGGTGCAAATTGAAGAGATTGTGAAGATCGAGTTGGAACTCGAAACCACGACGCTAGCCGCCATCACATCCGAAGAGTTGCGCGCCTTGAAAAAGAAGGGTTTCTCGGACCGTCGTTTGGCCAAGTTACTCAAAACGACGGAGCACGTGGTGCGCGCACGCCGCCATGAACTCAACATCCGTCCCGTCTACAAACGTGTGGACACCTGTGCGGCTGAGTTCTCGACTGACACCGCCTATATGTACTCTTGTTACGAAGGTCATGGCGATGCCTTCGGCGTGGGTGCCGGTGAATGCGAAGCCGAACCCACCACCAACAAGAAAATCATGGTGCTCGGTGGCGGTCCTAACCGCATCGGCCAAGGTATTGAGTTCGACTACTGTTGCGTGCACGCCGCGCTCGCCATGCGCGAAGACGGCTACGAAACCATCATGGTCAACTGCAACCCAGAAACTGTGTCGACCGATTACGACACCTCAGATCGTTTGTACTTTGAGCCCGTGACCTTGGAAGACGTTCTTGAAATCGTCGACAAAGAAAAGCCAACGGGTGTCATCGTTCAATACGGTGGTCAAACGCCTTTGAAATTGGCCCTCGATTTGGAAGCCGCTGGCGTGCCCATCATCGGTACCAGCCCTGACATGATCGACGCGGCTGAAGACCGTGAGCGTTTCCAAAAACTGTTGCAAGAGTTGGGTTTGCGTCAGCCACCCAACGCCACGGCGCGCACCGAACCCGAAGCTTTGGAAAAAGCCGCGGCCTTGGGCTACCCCTTGGTCGTTCGTCCCAGCTACGTGCTGGGTGGTCGCGCGATGGAAATCGTGCACGAACAACGCGACCTCGAGCGCTACATGCGCGAAGCGGTCAAGGTGTCACACGATTCACCTGTGTTGCTGGACCGCTTCTTGAATGACGCGATCGAATGTGACGTGGACTGTTTGCGCGACCCCGAAGGCAAAACCTTCATCGGTGGCGTGATGGAACACATTGAACAAGCGGGTGTGCACAGCGGTGACTCGGCTTGTTCGTTGCCCCCTTACTCGTTGTCGGAAGCTACCGTGATCGAACTCAAGCGCCAATCTGCTGCGATGGCGGGTGCTTTGAATGTGGTGGGTTTGATGAACGTGCAGTTCGCGATTCAGAACATCGATGGCAAAGACGTCATCTATGTGTTGGAAGTTAACCCACGCGCCTCACGCACCGTGCCTTATGTGTCCAAAGCCACTGGCATTCAGTTGGCCAAGGTGGCTGCACGTTGTATGGCCGGTCAAACTTTGGCGTCGCAAGGCATCACCAAAGAAGTCACACCGCCTTACTTCAGCGTGAAAGAAGCGGTATTCCCCTTCGTGAAGTTCCCAGGCGTCGATACGATTCTCGGGCCCGAGATGAAGTCCACCGGCGAAGTCATGGGTGTTGGAAAAACCTTTGGCGAAGCTTTTGTGAAGAGCCAATTGGGAGCAGGTACCAAGCTGCCACGTCCTCGTGATGCCGATGGCCGCTCCACTGGCAAAGTCTTCATCTCCGTGAAGAACAATGACAAGCCGCGAGCCATTGAAGTGGCGCGCCAGTTGGCAACGATGGGTTTCGAGTTGATTGCCACCAAGGGCACTGCGCATGCGATTGTGGAAGCCGGTGTGGCTTGCGAGATCGTGAACAAAGTGACTGAAGGCCGACCACACATCGTGGACAGCATCAAGAACAACGAAGTGGTGTTGGTCATCAACACGGTGGAAGAGCGTCGCAACGCGATTGCCGATTCACGCCACATTCGTACTTCGGCATTGCTCAACCGTGTGACCACGTTCACGACCATCGCAGGTGCAGAAGCGGCTGTCGAAGGCATGAAGTACATGGATAAGTTGGATGTCATTTCTGTGCAGGAAATGCACGCCCAATTGACCGCGAATTGAGACGGCTGAAGGAAACACGATGAGTACAGTTCCAATTACTAAACGTGGTGCAGAAAAGCTCAAAGACGAGTTGCACAAACTCAAGACCGTTGAGCGCCCCTCTGTCATCGCTGCGATTGCTGAAGCGCGTGCGCAAGGCGATTTGAGCGAGAACGCTGAGTACGATGCCGCCAAAGACCGTCAAGGTTTCATCGAAGGTCGCATTCAAGAAATTGAAGGCAAGTTGTCGGTGGCGAAAATCATTGATCCGACTGAGCTAGACGCAGGCGGTCGCGCCGTGTTTGGTGCCACGGTCGCATTGGAAGAGGAAGAAACGGGAGACAAAGTCACCTATCAAATCGTGGGCGAAGACGAAGCCGATTTGAAATTTGGCCTGATCAACATCAGTAGCCCGATTGCCCGTGCCTTGATTGGCAAGGAAGAGGGCGATGTGGCTGAAGTGCAAGCACCAGGCGGTGTGAAGCGCTACGAAGTGGTCAAAGTCTCTTACCTGTAATCACCTCATGGTGCGGCTTCAAGTTTTTTTAGCCGCGCTGTGGTGGGGCAGTCTGACTGCTGTGGGCTTTATGGTGGTTCCAATGCTGTTCGTGCATTTGGAAACACCGGCCATGGCGGGTCAAATGGCAGCCAAACTGTTTACCGCCCAAACATGGCTGTCTGTCGCGTGTGGCATTTTGCTTTTATTAGCAGCGCAGCGTAAAAAACTAAATACTGCAGCACCTTCGATTTGGGTGATTGCAGGGATGTTGTTGGCCTTGATGATTGAGTTGGGCGTGAAGCCGCACATCTTGGCCCGGGAGAATTTGGCCTTGTGGCACAACTTAGGCACAGCTCTTTATGTGGTTCAGTGGCTGTGCGCTGGCAAGGCGCTTTGGCAGTTGTGGCCAACGCCTGCTGTTACAGCAGACGCCGAACATAACGATTAAGCGAAGACGATTAACCCAATGTGCGTTTTTTGACCGAAATCTTTTTCGGTTTGGCGCGTTTGACTTGACCGCCTGAGGTGAGGCGCTGGTTGCCCAAGACGCGTAAGGTTTTCACTTCAGGACGTTGGCCGCCACGGCTGCTGTACTTCAGCACTTTGACATCCCGCGGACCTGACATGCGGTCTTCATCGGCCGTCCGTTCTTTCTCGGCGCGTGGACGCCACAACACAAACAGCTTGCCGATGTGTTGGATAGGCGCTGCGTTGAGTTGGTCGGCCAAAGCGATGAACATGGCTTCGCGTGCTTGGCGGTCATCGCCCAACACGCGGATTTTGATGAGGCCGTGCGCGTTGAGTGCCATCTCGGCTTCTTTGATGACGGCGGGTGTTAATCCATCGTTGCCGATCATCACGACAGGGGCTAAATGGTGCGCTTCAGCGCGGTGAATTTTGCGTTGAGCAGGTGTGAGTTGTATTGCGGACATGGGGGTATTATCCCCGCTCGCTCAAAGGTATGAATTGAAAGCTAAAACTAAAAGCAAAAAAGTTAACAAATCATGGTTAAACGACCATGTGAACGACACCTACGTCAAATTGGCGCAAAGGGAAGGCTACCGTGCGCGTGCCGCCTATAAGCTCAAAGAGATTGACGAACAATTGAGTCTGATCAAGCCAGGCAACGTGGTGGTGGACCTCGGTTGCGCGCCCGGTGCATGGAGCCAATACCTCCGTCGTCGTTTGTCGCCGACAGGGGCCGCATCAGGCACCCTGAATGGCACCATCATTGGCTTGGACATTTTGCACATGGAGCCCGTGGAGGATGTCATCTTCATCCAAGGCGACTTCCGTGAGGAAGAGGTCTTGACGCAGCTAGAAGCGGCCTTGCAGGGGCGTATCGTGGACGTGGTGGTGTCGGATATGGCGCCTAACTTAACCGGCATTGAATCGACCGATGCCACACGTATTGCTCATTTGATTGAATTGGCAGTCGATTTCGCACAAAAACACCTCAAAGACGATGGCGCTTTGGTGGTCAAGTTGTTCCATGGCAGCGGTTATAGCGATTTGGTCAATCTTTTCAAAAGCACCTTTCGCGTGGTCAAACCCATCAAGCCCAAGGCCAGTCGCGACAAATCAAGTGAAACCTTTTTGGTTGGTATGGGCGTGAAAAGTCGCGTTTCAGCAAATCCTTGATTTTTCTAAGGCTGCTTCGGTGGAATAAAGCGGCCCCGAGCGCTTGAAACGCCTAAAATCAGACCCACCTCAGTACATCTCGTACTCTTTTTATTTCGGAGCCCACATTGAATAATCAATGGTTCTCAAAAGTCGCTGTTTGGTTGGTCATCGCTTTAGTGATGTTCACCGTGTTCAAACAGTTTGAAACACGTCCAGGCGCAGGCTCTGGCTACTTGGGCTAT
>CANCCJ010000068.1 GCA_947374535.1 Comamonadaceae bacterium
CGCCACTATCATGGCGGGTTGCCCTTTTAATTTGAGTGTCCAGTGAACGCACCTTCTGACGGCGCCTACTTAGGCCAAGCCCTGAACCATCCCTCTGCCATGCGAAACATCAGCATTCGCGGGGCGCGCACGCACAACCTGAAAAACATCGACCTCGACATTCCGCGCAACCAGCTGGTGGTCATCACAGGTTTGTCGGGTTCGGGCAAATCCAGCCTTGCGTTTGACACGCTATATGCCGAAGGCCAGCGCCGTTATGTGGAAAGCCTCTCGGCCTACGCCCGCCAATTTTTGGGCCGCTTGGACAAGCCCGATGTGGACCTGATTGAAGGCCTGTCGCCCGCCATCAGCATTGAGCAAAAAGCCACCAGCCACAACCCGCGCTCGACCGTAGGCACGGTGACCGAAATTCACGACTACCTGCGCTTGCTGTTTGCCCGCGCAGGCACGCCCTATTGCCCCGACCACAACTTGCCACTGCAAGCGCAAAGCGTGTCGCAAATGGTGGACGCCGTCATGGCGCTGCCCGAAGACACCAAGCTCATGCTGCTCGCGCCCATCGCACGCAACCGCAAGGGCGAGTACAGCGAAATCTTCACGCAGCTGCAAGCACAAGGCTATGTGCGCTTTCGCATCGAAGGCAAGGTGTACGAATACGACGAGCTGCCCGAACTCAAGAAAACCGAGAAGCACGACATCGACGTGGTGGTGGACCGCATCAAGGTGCGCCACGAAGCGCCCGTCGCGCCTGCACCTATCACCGCCCCCAGCATTGGCGACCTTGCCGTGGTCGCACCGCCGCCGGGCTTGCGCCAGCGTTTGGCTGAGAGCTTTGAAGCCGCTTTGCGTTTGGCCGAAGGCCGCGCCATCGCACTAGAGATGGACACGGGCGTGGAGCACGCGTTCAACGCCAAGTTTTCTTGCCCTCAGTGCACGTATTCCATCAGCGAACTCGAACCGCGTTTGTTCTCGTTCAACTCCCCCGTGGGCGCTTGCCCCGCGTGTGACGGCTTGGGCCACCAAGACTATTTCGACCCTGCACGCGTGGTGGCGTTTCCGTCACTGAGCCTTGGCAGCGGGGCCATCAAAGGCTGGGACCGCCGCAACGCGCATTACTTCACCCTGCTGGAGAGCTTGGCCAAGCACTACAAGTTTGACCTCGACACACCGTTCGAAGACCTGAGCCCCGAAACACGCCAAGTGCTGTTGTATGGCTCGGGCGAAGAAGAAATCAAATTCAACTACAGCCTTGAAAACGGTTCTGGCAAAAAACTGAGCAAGAAGCACCCCTTCGAAGGCATCTTGGTCAACATGGAGCGCCGCTACCGCGAGACCGACTCCACCGTGGTGCGCGAAGACCTGTCTCGCTACCGAGGCGTGCGTGCGTGTACCTCTTGCGGCGGCACGCGCTTGCGTCGCGAAGCGCGCAATGTGCGCATTGGCGAGGGTACGCAAATGCGCGGCATTTTTGACATCAGCCACACCACGCTGGGCGAATGCTTTGGCTACTTCAACACGCTCAAACTGCAAGGCGCAAAAGCTGAAATTGCCGACAAAGTGGTGCGCGAAATTGCCTCACGCTTGAAGTTCTTGAACGACGTGGGCTTAAACTACCTCAGCCTCGACCGCAGTGCCGACACCTTGTCGGGCGGCGAAGCACAGCGCATTCGTTTGGCCAGCCAAATTGGCTCGGGCCTCACCGGCGTGATGTATGTGTTGGACGAGCCCAGCATTGGTTTGCACCAGCGCGACAACGACCGCCTCATCGACACCCTCAAACACCTGCGTGACATTGGCAACAGCGTGTTGGTGGTGGAGCACGACGAAGACATGATTCGTGCCGCCGACTTCTGCGTGGACATGGGCCCCGGCGCAGGCGTGCACGGCGGCCATGTGATGGCGCGCGGCACACCGGCCGAGATTGAAGCCAACCCCAACTCATTGACCGGCCGCTACCTCGCGCAAGCACTGCGCATCGACGTGCCAGCCAAACGCAATGCCTTCTTGCCCGTGGAAGCGGAAGAGCTGAAGTTCCAACGCAAGCTGCACAAAGATGCGTCGGAGCATCAAGTCATTCGCATCCGTGGTGCGCGTGGCAACAACCTGAAAAACGTCACGGCTGATTTCCCCGTGGGCTTGCTCACTTGCGTCACAGGCGTGTCGGGCTCAGGCAAATCGACATTGGTGAACGACACGCTGTACACCGCGGCCGCGCACACCATTCACCGCGCGCACGACGAGCCAGCGGCGCACGACGAAATCACGGGCCTCGACTATTTCGACAAAGTCATCAACGTGGACCAGTCCCCCATTGGCCGCACACCGCGCAGCAACCCCGCCACGTACACCGGCCTCTTCACCCCCATCCGCGAGTTGATGGCCGAAGTGCCGATGGCGCGCGAACGTGGCTATGGACCGGGGCGATTCAGCTTCAACGTGGCCGCAGGCTCGGGCGGTGGCCGCTGCGAAGCTTGCCAAGGCGACGGCATGGTGAAGGTGGAAATGCACTTCTTGCCCGACGTGTACGTGCCTTGCGACGTGTGCCACGGTTTGCGCTACAACCGCGAAACGCTAGAGGTCATGTACAAAGGCAAGAACATCGCGCAGATCTTGGACCTGACGGTGGAAGCCGCTTTGCAGTTCTTCAACGCCGTGCCCAACATTGCCCGCAAGCTGCAAACCTTGATGGACGTGGGCTTGTCCTACCTGCAACTCGGCCAAGCCGCCACCACCCTCTCGGGCGGTGAAGCGCAACGTGTGAAGCTGGCCTTGGAGCTGAGCAAACGCGACACCGGTCGCACGCTCTACATCTTGGACGAGCCCACCACGGGTTTGCACTTTGCCGACATTGCCTTGCTGCTGAAAGTGCTGCAACACCTGCGCGATGCGGGCAACACCATCGTCATCATCGAGCACAACCTCGACGTCATCAAAACCGCTGACTGGCTGATTGACATGGGCCCAGAGGGCGGCAGTGGTGGCGGCACGGTGGTGGGTGTGGGCACGCCTGAAGACTTGGCGGCTAATCCGGCCAGCTTTACCGGCAAGTACTTGAAGCGCTTGTTGCCAAGCTGAGTGCGATGCCCACAGGGCAACGCCACATCAACACTTAGTCGTGCTGATGCCCATGCGTGCCATGCACATGGCGGTGGGCAATTTCTTCCGCCGTCGCGGCGCGCACATCCGTCACGGTGCAGCTGAAACGCAGCGCTTGGCCCGCCAACTCATGGTTGCCATCTAGGTGCACTTCAGGCCCTTTGATCTTCACCACGTTGAACACGCGTGGCTGGCCATCGTCGCCTGCGCCTTGCAACTGGCCGCCCACTTTCACGCCGGGTGGGAAATCTGATTTAGGAATCACACGCACCAACGATTCGTCGCGTTCGCCAAAGGCATCTTCGGCGCTCAAATCCAGTTTGACGGCAAAGCCCACGGCTTGACCATCAAGTGCAGCCTCGACCTTGGGGAAAATATTTTCGTAGCCGCCGTGCAGATACGACAAATGTCCCGAGTCCAAGGGCTTGCCTGCGGGTGAGGTGACTTGGTATTTGATAGTGACGGCCGTGTCTTGGATGATCTGCATGGCGAGGCTTTGAATGAAAAATGCCATTGTCCACGACCTCTGGAGTGGCGCCTCTGAGGTGGCTCGTCACCAAGCCTTACCATTCACCCCCATGAAACCTGTCATCCGTGCCTTCTTCCAAACCCTGCGCCTTGTGCTGGGCCCTGTCATGTTGCTCAAAGAGCGCGTCACTCAGCCAAAGGGCGTGCAGCGCGACGCGGCAGCGCAAGCGGCAGTAGACCTGCAATGCCAAAGCTTGGCGCTGTACCAGTTCAACACCTGCCCGTTTTGCATCAAGGTGCGTCAAGAAATGCGCCGCTTGTCGCTGCCGATTGAAAAACGCGATGCGCAACACCACGTTGCCAACCGCGACGAACTGCAACAAGGCAGTGGGGCCACCAAAGTGCCTTGCTTGAAAATCTCGCAAGCGAACGGTGAAGTGCGCTGGCTGCATGACTCGAACGCCATCGTGGTTTATTTGCGTGAGCGGTTTGAAGCCACTGTGAATTGACTGCGCCTATGCCCAACGCACACCCACTCACCCGCAAACAACTGCTAACCCTCGTCATCTTGACCTTGGTCTGGGGCATGAACTGGCCGATTTTGAAGATCGGTGTCACGGGCTATCCCGCCATCACGTTTCGCAGCATTTCAATGTGGATCGGCTGGCCGCTGCTGGGCTTGGTGTTGTGGCGGATGAAGGTGCCGTTCAAGGTGCCGCGCAACGAGTGGAAAGACTTGGTGCTGTT
This sequence comes from Comamonadaceae bacterium, assembly GCA_947374535.1. The sequence goes on from CANCCJ010000068.1 coordinate 4,312, forward strand.
GGCCGCCAGCAATATGTTTGTCTGGCATGTGTTGATTATTTTGGCGGTGCAAGATTTGTCCAGCGGACGGGCTGCCATTTTGGGCTACACCATGCCGATTTTTTCAGCCGTGATGGGCGTCCTATTTTTCAAGGCGCCGCTGCGTCCGAGGGCTTGGTTGGGTGTGGCCTTGGCAGGCTTGGCTGCCCTGCTTTTGCTGTGGCATGAGTTGGTTCACCTGTCGGGCAAACCCATGGGGGTTTTGATTGCCTTGCTAGCGGCTGCCTCATGGGCCTTGGGCACGCAACAAATTCGCCACACCAAGATGACAGTGCCAACGCTGACGATTGTGTTTTGGATGACGGGCATGACCGCCGTCGTGATGAGCGCGCTGGCGACTTGGTTTGAAATGGACCGTTGGGCCATGCCACCCACCGTCACATGGGCCTCCATCATCTACAACGCGATTGGTGTGTTTGTGTTTGCGCAAGCGGCTTGGCTGGGCTTGGCCCGCAGCTTGCCGCCTTTGGCATCGAGCCTGAGCGTGATGTTCATCCCCGTTCTTGGTGTCTTCACGGGCGCGTGGTGGTTGGGTGAAGTGCTGCACTGGCAAGACTGGATGGCGGTGTTGCTGGTGGTGGCCGCCATCGCGTCGGTGCTGTGGCCGGCACGCACATCCAACCCTGCGTCCTGAGCGACTCAACTCACTGCGCGGAGGTGGCGCAAGGCCTGCCAGAGCGGGGCCAACGATACCGCTTGAGGCAAGTCCGCACAGACCTTGGTGAGCGACATGACCGCCGATGCTGAATAGCCGACCGCCTGCATGACACGTTGGGCTTTGGCCACCACACTCGCCTGCGACATCGGCGCTTCTGGGTCACCCAACGCATCTGACACGCAGGCCACGAAGGTCTTCCCACTGCGCAAGCGCACACGCAACTGCGCACCGTAATGCGCGGGGTAGGCACGGTTCCAACGCGGTGCAGCACGGACGCGGATGAGCCCACGCAAGCGCGTCAGTGCCGGCTGCGCCAAGGACTGCGGCTGTGTGTCTGCCAACCCAAAATCGCCACGCAGCAAACCCACGGCAACGGCATGCTGCAAGCTAAAGCGCGCTTGCTGGCGGGTGTGTGGCTGCGCTTGGTCGGCAAAGTCCAGCGCGGTTTGGTAGGTGCTGAGTTCCATGTCCGTGATCTGGTTCACATCGCCCACTTGGCCATGCAGTTGCAGCGCACAAGTGATGGCTGGATGCACATGCCGACACGCGGACCAAGGCTTGAAGCTGACCTCATGGATCAACCACGCGGCAGTGGCTGTTGGGCGCAACACCGCAGCGGCATGGGCGGCGTTGGGCTTGCTGTGGGTGGCGGTCAACCAACCGTGTTCACCTTCGAGGATGAAGCGCGGCCCCGTCATGCCCGCCGCGGCCAAGTCCGCCGCCATGAGCCCCGATTGCGCGGCACGGCCTGCCGCCAGTTGTTTGGAAAAGCCAGGCTCCAAGCGGCACTGCCACACGCCGCTGGCTTGCATCCCGGCTTGGGCCAAGGCGTGCATGGCTTGCGTGGCATCGAGTTGCAACACGCTTGCGCTGGCGGTGGCCGCGCCAAACACCCCGCAGGTGGCCGTGCTGTACCAGTGCCGGTAATGCGCGGCGCCTGCCAGCAGGCCCACACGGATGGCCACCTCGTAACCACGCACGATGGCATCCAGCAATGCCTGCGGTGTGGCCTGTTCGCGCTGGGCCACCGCGAGTGCGGCGGCCATGAGGGTGTCGGCGGGGTGGACCACGGCGGCGCGGTGCAAGTCGTCCAGCTCATCCACATTGCCCAAGCCGCCGTTGACCAAAGCCGCGGCCTCGCTACTGAGGTGCAAGCCACCCACGGTCCAACACGGGCCTGCTGCGGTGTTGGCCGCCCAACGGCTCAAGGCCTCGCCCGCAGGTGAGGTGTGGCCCAGCAGCACACAGCCAAGCCAGTCCAACAGGTGCAGGGCGGCGCGGCGGCGGTCCTCCTCCGTGATGGGTCGGCCTTGTAGGGCCAGCAATTGCTCGGTCCAAGAGGGCGTGTGGGCAGAACTCACGCGGGCCTCAGTGTGGCTCAACGGCCTTTGAACACGGGCGGGCGTTTGTCGTTGAAGGCGGCCACGCCTTCCCTTCGGTCGTCGGTGTCCACCAAGCGGTTGTAGGCCTCGACCTCAAAGCGATAGGCCGTGCGCAACTCCATTTGCCCGCCGTAGCGGATGGACTTTTTGATTTGCCGCACCGACAACGGCGCGTTGGCCGCAATGCGTTGCGCCGTCTCCAGCGCCACGGCCAACACCTGATCAGCGGCAGTCACTTGGTTAACCAAACCCCACTCACACGCTTGTGCGGCGCTGAAGGGGCGCCCCGTCAGTGTCAATTCTTTGGCGCGTCGCTCACCCAAGGCGCGGGGCAGGTTTTGTGTGCCACCCATGCCCGGCATGATGCCCAGCGTGACCTCGGGCAAGGCAAAACGTGCGTCTTGGCTGGCGTACAAAAAATCGCAGCACAGCGCCATCTCCAAGCCGCCGCCATAGGCGTGGCCGTTGATGGCACCGATGACGGGCAAGGGCAAGTCGATCAACGCCCAATACAAACGCTCAAAAATTTCATGTTGGTGTTGCCACGCTTGCGGCGTCATGCCATTGCGCTCTTTGAGGTCACCGCCGCCACAAAATATTTTCTGGCCTGCACCCGTCAACACCACACAGCGCAAGTCGCCCGGCACATCGGTCAGGCGTGTCCACAGGTCGAGCAAGTCCATGCCCATTTGTGTGTTCAAAGCATTGCCCACGTCGGGGCGGTTCAGGCACACCTGCAACACATGGTCGGTGACTGGCGTGCAATCGAGGGTGGTGTAGTGGGGCAAAGCAGAAGAGGTCATGTGGGCACTCAGTAAGACTTGGGCATGCCCAACACATGCTCGCCCACGTAGGACAAGATCAAGTTGGTTGAAATGGGCGCCACTTGGTAGAGGCGTGTCTCGCGGAATTTACGTTCAATGTCGTACTCAGCGGCAAAGCCAAACCCGCCGTGGGTTTGTAAGCACACGTTGGCCGCTTCCCACGAGGCATCGGCAGCGAGCAGTTTGGACATATTCGCCTCTGCACCGCAGGCCACGCCCGCATCGAACAAACGTGCGGCTTCATAGCGCATCAGGCTGGCGGCCTCCACATTCACATGGGCCTTGGCAATGGGGAATTGAATGCCTTGGTTGTGCGCAATCGAGCGACCAAACACCACGCGCTCTTTGGCGTACTGGGTGGCACGGTCGATGAACCAATAGCCATCGCCCACGCACTCGGCGGCAATCAAAATGCGTTCAGCGTTCAAGCCGTCCATGATGTACTTCAGACCCTTGCCTTCTTCACCAATGCGGTTCTCCACCGGAATGCGCAAGTTGTCGATGAAGATTTCATTGGTCTCGTGGTTGACCATGTTGCGGATGGGTTTGACGGTGATGGACTTGCCCACTTCTTCGCGCAAGTCCACCAGAAACACCGACAAGCCTTCTGACTTTTTCTTCACCTCCGCCAGTGGCGTGGTGCGGGCCAACAGCAGCATGTAGTCGGAGTGCTGCAAACGCGAGGTCCAGACCTTTTGTCCGTTCACCACATAGTGGTCGCCTTGGCGCACGGCCACGGTTTTGAGTTGGGTGGTGTCCGAACCTGTAGTCGGCTCTGTCACCGCCATCGACTGCATGCGCAATTCGCCCGAGGCGATCTTGGGCAGCAAGGCTTCTTTTTGCGCCTTGGAGCCATGACGCACCACACAGCCCATGACATACATCTGGCCATGACATGCGCCCGAGTTGCCACCGGCGCGGTTGATCTCTTCCATGATCACACTGGCTTCGGTCAGGCTCAGGTTGGAACCACCGTATTCCTCAGGAATCAGGGCAGACAACCAACCCGCCTCGGTCAAGGCGGTGACGAATTTTTCTGGAAAGGCGCGCGCCTCATCCACCTCTTGCCAATAACGCGAATCAAAGGCAGACACCACTTGGCGCACGCCTTCGCGCAGCTCAGGAAAATCTTGTCGGCTCATGTTTATTTGCTCGGTGTGGTGAACATTTGACCGCCGTCAACGTTGATGACGCTGCCACTCAAATACCCGCACAGGGGGGATGCGCAAAACACCGCCAGCTTGGCCATCTCGTCGGGTTCGGCCAAGCGGCCAAAGGGCAGACCCAAGGTCAGCTCATGCCAGCGCGAAGCGTCACCCAGCTTGGTGGTGGCTTGCTGCTGCAACATGCCTTGCATGCGGTCGCTGCGCGTGGGCGAAGGGTTGATGCCAAACACACGCACCCCTTGGCGCACGGTGCCGCCACCCAAACCTTGGGTGAACGCGATCAGCGCGGCATTGGCGGCCGAGCCGCAGATGTATTCATAGCGAGGCGCCGCACCGGCCATGCCGATGATGTTGGCCACCACGCCTTTGCCGCGTTTTTCCATGCTGGGCAAATAAGCGCGGGTCAGGTTGATGTAGCTGTAGAGCTTGAGCTCCCACGCTAGGCGCCAACGCTCTTCGGTGATGTCGTGAATGCTGCCGCCGGGGATGGCGCCTGCGTTGTTCACCAACACGTCGATGTCGCCCACCTGCTGGCACAGTTTGTCGGCCGAACCGGGCAAGCTCAAATCAGCCTCAAACACTTCGGGCGTGATGTGGTGGGCGGCTTCAATGGCTTGCACCGCATGGGTCAGGTTGGCACGGTCACGCGACACCAAGACAGGCTTGGCGCCTTCGGCGGCGAACGCTTGTGCAATGGCCAGGCCAATGCCTTTGGAGCCACCGGTGATGAGGACGCGTTGTCCGGTCAGTTCTAAGTTCATAGAGACTTTCTGTGCAGTTGGGGTCAGTGGGAGGGGGCAGGTACTTGGGCGGCATACCACTGGGCGATTTTTTCGCCTGTGACAAAGCACACCTCGGGTGTCGCCATGAGCAAGTCGAGCATTCTTTCGAAGCTCTCAAAACGGTGGGGCACACCGATCAAATGCGGGTGCAAACCGAGCGCCAAAACGCGGGGCTGGGTCTGGCATTCGCGCTTGAACAAACTCAGGGTGTTGGACAGGCGCTGGAACATTTCGTTCGAGGCGTGTTTTTCAATCGCGTAAATGATGGAGTCGTTGACTTCTAGGTTGTAAGGCAAGGCCATGAGTGGGCCGTTTTTGGTGTGCATCCAATGCGGCACATCGTCGACCACCCAATCGAACACATAGTCCACGCCGAGCTTTTTCAAAATGTCGGGCGTGTCGTGTGACTCGCGCAGGCCCGGGCTCAACCAACCCTTAGGGCGCTTGCCCGTGAACGACTCGATCATGTCGAGGCTGGTAGCGATCAACGCCTCTTCACCCTCGGCATGGTTCAAGGCTTTTTGATGCACGCCGTGGCCAATGAACTCCCAGCCTGCGGCATGCATGGCCTCTGCCGCGCGTGGGTAGGCGTGAATCACACCGGCATTGAAACTGGTAGACGCAGGCAAACCACGGCTGTGGATGGCGTTGATGATGCGCGGCAAACCCGCACGCATGCCGTAGTCCACCCAACTGAAGTTGGGCACATCGGGCACGGTTTCTTTGCCATGTGGCGGCGTGATGATGGTGCGCGGCATACTGGCATCGAACTGCCAATGCTCCACGTTGACCACGAGGTGAACCAAGATGGCACCTTCTTTGGGTGCCACCAGTTGTGGGCCTTCGTCAGAGAAACGGTAAGGGATGCGGGGATTAGCCATGGTCGTGTCGGATGAGGTTGAGGATGTCGAGCTTCATGGCGCTGAAGGCCTCACTCGCGGTGTCAGCCACGGTGCGAGGACGGGCCAAGGGCACATGGATCTTGGATTGAATGCGCCCAGGTCGTGCCGACATCACATAGATGGTGCTGGCCAAAAAGATGGCCTCGTCGATGTCATGCGTGACAAAGATGATGGTCGGTTTGAGCTTTTGCCAAACCGACAGCAACAGCTCTTGCATGGTGAGTCGGGTTTGCGCATCCAACGCACCAAAGGGCTCATCCATCAGCAGCACGCGTGACCCCAAGGTCAGGATGCGGGCAATGCCCACCCGTTGACGCATGCCGCCCGAGAGCTGCACGGGCAAGTGGTTTTTGAAATCACGCAAGCCGACGATGCTGAGCATTTCGTTGGCACGCTCTTCGTACTCGGCTTTGGGCAGGCCTTGCATTTGCGGGCCGAAGATGACGTTCTCCCACACCGTCAACCATGGGAACAACGCGGCTTCTTGGAACACCACGCCACGCTCAGGCCCGGGGGCATGCACCGCTTGTTGGTTGACTTGCAGCACGCCCGAGCTGGGTGACTCGAAGCCCGCAATCAGATTGAGCAAGGTGGACTTGCCACAGCCCGAAGGGCCGAGCAAGGCGACAAACTCACCCGGCGGTACGTCGAGGTCAATGTGGTCGAGTGCTTTGACCGGCGGTTGGCCGGGATAAGTTTTGCAAAGGTCTTGGACAGTGATATTGGACATAGGAATTTCAATGACTTTGCAGAATGCGCCAAACCAAAATCTTGCGTTCAATGAACACAATGATGCGGTCGCTGATGTAACCCATCGCCCCAATCGACACCATGTCGGCCAACACGATGTCCATGCGGCCCACGTAGTAGGCGTCCCACAGCACATAGCCGAGGCCCGACTTGACGGCGACCATTTCGGACACGATCACCGCTGTCCACGAAATACCCAAGCCAATGCGCAGACCCGTGAAAATGGAAGGCATGGCCGCAGGCAACACCACGCGGTACAAGAGCTGGGTGCGACTCGCGCCCATCATCAAGGCGGCACGCACCAAGTTGCGATCCACATCGCGTGCGCCTTGGGTGGCGTTGACCACGATGGCATAAAAGCCACCGAGAAAAATCAAAAAGATGGAGCCCACATCGCGAATGCCAAACACCGCAATCGAGAACGGCAACCAAGCCGTGATCGGAATGGGGCGCAGGCTTTGAATCAGCGGGTCCAGCATTTGGGAGATGAATTTGCTCCAACCAATCAACAGCCCCAGCGGCACACCAATCAGTGCTGCCAGCACAAAGCCTTGTGCCACGCGCATGGAGGAGTACTCCACGTTGGACAACCAAGTGCCAAGGTAAGGGTTGAGGCCCAAACCCGCTTGACCAAAAATCCAGCCGTGCCAGCCCTCGACCACCTTGGAGGGGGTGGGCAAGATGCCGGCCATGCCGGGCATGTTGCCCATCACCTGCCACAGCACGACAACGGCAGTGGGCACTACCAGTCCGAGCAGCAGTTGCTTGAAATGTGCCGTCGTCTTCATGGTGTGTCCTTGCACTTACTTCTTGATTTCTTTGGCCATGCTGTCGTCATACAGCTCAGCCGCTTCTTTGGTCACGTCTTTTTGCACGATGCCTTGTTTGAACGCAGCCTCGGCCAAACGGCCCACTTGCTCTTTGTTCAGCACGCCACCGAGCTTGATGATCTTGGCTGACTCTTTGGTCACGTTCAAAGGCAAACCGGTGTACTTGGCATAAGCGTCGGCAAACTGGTCGTTGTTTTTGGCCAGTTGTTCTTCGACTTTGAGGTAAGCCCACAAGAAGCGACGCACCAGTTCTTTCTTGGTGCTCATGGCTTCGCCAGAGGCGGCCAACATGCCTAACTCAGCGCCCACGGAACGGGACTGGCTGTAGTCAAGTTTGGTGGCAAAGTAAGCATCGCCTTCAGCCACGGCTTGTGATTCAAAGGGCTCCCACAACACCATCGCATCAATGTCGCCGCGCTTCATAGCTTGCACAAACGCAGTGCCACCACCTTGCACGTTGACGGGTGAGAACGAGGTGTAAGGGATGTTTTTTTCGATCAAGGTCATGGCCCACTGGAACCACACCGCAGAGCCGGGGGCAATGGCAATCTTTTTGCCGCTGATGTCGGCCCAATCGTCAATCTTCACGCCTTTGCGAACCACCAAAAATTTGGAGGAACTGCCCACACCGGTCAAACCGATCAGGTTCTTGCTGCCTTGCGCGGCCACGATGGCCAAGTCGCCAGGGCCCACGGCCGAGACATCGACCGAGCCCGACAACAGCGCCGTACGTGCATCGGCATAACGCACAAACTCAGCGCGTTTGACTTCGATGTTGAGCTTCTTGAGTTCTTCTTCCAACATCAACATGGGCGCGAGGTGGCCCACTTTGACAAAGCCCACACTGAGGACTTCTTTTTGCTTCATCGGTGCGGGGGAAGGCCCCACAGCCAGAGCCGCGGTGGCTGCCAGTGACAGCGCAATCGTGAGCAGGGTTCTTAAAGATTTCATCTTCTTCTCCATGGGGTGGTTGATTCAATGGCCGGTGAACTGAGGAAGCCGCTTCTGTGCAAAAGCCAATCGGCCCTCGGCATAGTCGCTGCTTTTGAAACACGCATCCACGGCCTGATCGATGCGTGCAATTTGAGAGGTGTCGCCATCGGCAATGCACAGCATCGCTTGCTTGGCGGCTTGAACCGTGAGGGGGGCGTTCTGTGCAATTTGCACAGCCACCTCGATGCAATGTGCGAACACATCGTCTTGCACCGAGTTGACGATGCCAATCTGTGCGGCCTCGCCAGCGCTGTACACCTTGGCGGTGTAGAACGCCTCGGCAGCTGCCGTGGGGCCGAGGTTTTGCACAATGCTTTTCATGCCGTGGTAACCATAGCCCAAACCCAAACGTGCCGCGGGCATACGGAACTTGGCCGAGGGGCTGGCGTAGCGCAGATCACAACTCAGCGCCAAGCCCAAACCACCGCCGTAGCAAATGCCACTGATGGCGGCAATCACGGGCACACGGCATCGGGTGATGGCCTCTTGCGCCTTGGCCACGCTTTGGTTGTAGTGGGCCACCGCAGCGTCTGATGTGCGCTGGGTGTCAAACTCACTGATGTTGGCCCCCGAGACAAAGGCGCGCTCACCCGCGCCCCGCAAGATCACGACACGCGCATCGGGGTGTTGGTCAATCTCTTCAAACGCACGGCCAAGCACGATCCACATCGACAAACTCATGGCGTTGTAACGCTCTGCGTCTTCGATGGTGACCACTGCCACATGCTGGTCATAAGTGAGATGTATCGCGCCCATGCTCAAACCACCTCTTGTGTATGAAATTGTTGAATTTCTTCGTCCGTGTACCCCGCCTCGCGCAGCACTTCATCGGTGTGCTCGCCCCATCCCGGTGCGGGCGCCACCACTTGGGACGGTGTACGCTCTAAAACCACTGGCTGAGTGATGTACGCAATTTCTTTGCCAAAGTTCGTCATGAGGGACTGGGTGACCTTCAAATGTTTGACTTGTTCATCTTCAAACACCTGAGGCACGGTGTAAACAGGGCCGGCAGG
>CANCCJ010000069.1 GCA_947374535.1 Comamonadaceae bacterium
ATCGACAGCCGGCACAGGTCACTTCTACACGACCAGCAAAAACAAGAAAACAATGCCCGAGAAAATGTTGATCATGAAATTTGATCCCAAAGCTCGCAAGCACGTTGAATACAAGGAAACCAAACTGAAGTAATTCAGGCTGGACCTTAACAAACAACCCGCTCATCGTTTGATGGCGGGTTTTTTGTTGCCTGTACGAAACAGGTACGAAACCAAAAGAAAAGGCACCCGAAGGTGCCTTTGTCGTGAGTACAGAAGCGTTTACACGCGTGCCGCACGCAAGTGCATCGAGAACTCTTGCAAGGCAGCAATGCCACTGGCCTCGGCGCGTTTGCACCAAGCTTGCAGGTCTAGCGCCAATTGCGCACGGGTGTGGTTGGTGTTGAGCCACAGTTGGCGCAACTCTTCACGCATCTTCACCATCGTGTCCACGTCAGGCAAAGCAGCGCGGGCTTGGGCCAACTGACCCATCACAGCCGCAGGCACCTTCTCGGCGTCGCGGTGCATCCAGCGCTTGGCGGCAGCCAACACCGAGTCAGCAGGCAAGGTGCTCATCTTGTCGAGCTCTTGCTTCATGGCCAAACGCAGCTGGGTGGCGTAATTGGCCATCACTTCGTAGCGGTTAGCAATGACGGCTTCCAAGGTCTTTTCATCAGCCACTGGCTTGATATCGCCAAAGGCGAGCTTGGGCGGTGTCTTCTTGACCGTAGCCAAACCCACGGATTCCAAAATGCGGATGTATAACCAGCCCAAATCGAACTCATAAGGCTTGACCGACAACTTGGCCGATGTGGGGTAAGTGTGGTGGTTGTTGTGCAACTCTTCGCCACCAATGATGATGCCCCAAGGTGAAATATTGGTGCTGGCGTCTGGCGCCTCAAAGTTGCGATAGCCCCAGTAATGCGCCGCACCGTTGATGATGCCGGCGGCTGTGACTGGAATCCACATCATCTGCACCGCCCACACGGTCAGGCCCAAAGCACCGAACAAAGCCAAGTTGATGATCAACATCAAGGCCACGCCCCACACCGAGTGAGGGGTGTAGAGATTGCGCTCAATCCAATCGTCAGGCGTGCCGTGGCCGAAGCGCTCGAGGGTGTCGAGGTTTTCGGCTTCTTTGCGGTACAGCTCAGCGCCCGTGAACAACACGGTTTTGATGCCGTGCACATGGGGGCTGTGTGGGTCTTCCGCTTGCTCGCACTTGGCGTGGTGCTTGCGGTGAATGGATGTCCACTCTTTGGTCACTTGGGCGGTGGTGAGCCACAACCAGAAACGGAAAAAGTGCGATGCAATGGGGTGCAAGTCCAAAGCACGGTGTGCCGAGTGACGGTGCAAATAAATGGTCACGCTCGCGATGGTGATGTGCGTGAGCACCATCGTGACGATGAAGACTTGCCAGCCAGAAAAATGCAGCAAGCCGTAGCTCAGCCAGTTCAACATGGCATCAAGCCAAGCCCAATTGGGTAACAACATGTAATGTCTTTCAACTCGTGGAAATTAACCATCAATTTTAAAGTTTTGGGCCTTATTTGGCTACCCAAACCGCAGCAAAAAAGCCGTCTGTGGCGTGTAGATGGGGCCAAAGGCGCAAATACAAGCCGTCTGTCGTACACAAACTGGCCGCATTGGCTACTTTTAGCTCTGTCAGGGTGTCGGCTGCTGACAACGGTACAAAGTTGGGGTGGGCTGCGCTAAAGGCTTGGGCGATGGCCTCGTTCTCTTCGGGCAACACGCTGCATGTGGCGTACACCAAGCGGCCACCCGACTTCACCAAACGCGCAGCGCTGGCCAAAATGGACGTTTGCTTTTCAGTCAGTTCTTGCACAGCCTTGGGTGACTGACGCCACTTGAGGTCTGGGTTGCGGCGCAAGGTGCCGAGGCCCGAACAAGGCGCATCCACCAACACGCGGTCAATCTTGCCGCTCAGGCGCTTCACACGCTCGTCGCGCTCATGCGCAATGGCGGAAGGGTAAACGTTTGACAACTTACTGCGCGCCAAACGTGGCTTGAGTGAATCCAAGCGATGGCCCGAGGTGTCAAACGCGTACAAGCGACCGGTGCTGCGCATCGATGCGCCAATGGCTAGTGTTTTGCCGCCTGCGCCTGCACAAAAGTCCACCACCATCTCGCCGCGCTTAGCGTCGAGCAAGAGAGCCAACAACTGCGATCCTTCGTCTTGCACTTCAATCGCGCCACGCGCAAATGCGTCAAGACCCGACAAGGCAGGCTTGCCATCAATGCGCAAACCCCAAGGCGAGAACGGTGTGTCCACCGCCTTGATACCCGCGAGCTTCAACTCGTGCTGCACATCGGCGCGTTTATCGGTGAAGGTGTTCACGCGCAAGTCCAGCGGTGCGCCGCCGTTGAGGCGTTCGACCAAGGGCCAAAAGCCCTCGCCCACTTGGGCCTTGAGCGGCTCGACCAGCCACTCGGGCATGTTGTGGCGATGGCGCTCCATCAGGTCAGCAGGTTTCACCGCTTCGCAGGCTTCGAGCCAAGCAGCTTCTTGCTTGTTCAAAGCGCCCATCAAAAAGTCGAGCGGGTCGTTGCTGGGGTGCTTGGCACTCTTGGGCGCGGCCTTGGCGGGGGCTTGCTCTTTCAGGTGCTGCGCAAAGCCAAGGATGGCCAAGCGGCGCTCTTTAGGGCCAGAGCCAGAAGGCGCAAAGTGGTCGTAGCGCAACTTATTGCGCAACACGTTGTAGACGGTTTCGGCCAAGGCCGCACGCTCGCGCGGGCCAAAGGCATAGGTTTTACGGTAGTCACGGAAAAACTTAGACACCACTGAATCAGCGGGGTGGTCAAACTTCAAAGTGAGGCGAACGAGCTCAGTACAAGCTTCAAGGAGGGCTTTTGGATGCATAGGGTGTATTGTCCCATCCTATGAACGACCAAGACCTCCCCCCACTGCAAGAAACTCCCATCGGCCTCTACCGCCACTACAAAGGCGGCCAATACGAGGTCATAGGCACCGCCCGCCACAGCGAAACGCTAGAGCCCATGACTGTCTACCGTGCCCTCTACGGCGCAAGGGGCCTGTGGGTGCGCCCTGCGGCCATGTTTAACGAGCAAGTACTGATTGACGGCGTGATGCAGCCGCGCTTCGTCAAAACCAACTAAGCCTTGTATGCAGCGATGTTGCCAGCCCCGCGATAATTCGCGGCAATGAAAAACATCGTCATCCTGATCTCTGGCGGCGGCTCCAACATGGCCGCCATCGTGCGCACCGCGCAAGCCCAAAACTGGGCCAAACAATTCAACGCGCAGGTGAGCGCCGTCATCAGCAACAAAGCCGATGCCAAAGGCTTGGCGTTTGCCAAAGAGCACGGCATTGCCACTGCGGTGGTCGACCACAAAGCCTTCGCTGACCAACCCCAACCCCGCGAAGCCTTTGACGCCGCCTTGATGAAAGAGATCGACCAACACCAGCCCCACCTTGTGGTGCTGGCTGGCTTCATGCGCATCCTCACCCCAGGCTTTGTGGCGCACTACGAAGGCCGACTGCTCAACATCCACCCCTCGCTACTGCCCGCCTTCCCCGGACTGCACACGCACGAGCGCGCCATCGAGGCCGGCTGCAAATTTGCCGGAGCCACCGTGCACCGCGTCACCGCCGAACTAGACCACGGCCCCATCCTCGCTCAAGCCGTCGTACCCGTGTTGCCCAACGACACCGCAGACACATTGGCCGCGAGGGTGTTGACGCAGGAGCATTTGATTTATCCGAAGGCGATGGCAGAACTTTTGGCGGATTAACGAAGACCGAGTGAAGAAGTTCGCAGCTGAGAGGGGTATGGCCAGCTGACGATTTCTGGTACCCCAGCATGAGGAAGCTGGCCATACCCCTCTCGGCGGAGCAACAGCCACCTCGCGAGAGCAAACGCAAAAATCTAAGCCAAAAGCCGAGAACTCTTAGGCACATGCGCCATCAAAAACTCCATCTGATCCGCCAAGATACGGCGGTTGCGCAAGATGAAGTCCTCCCACAACGATGGCTCGTAAGGCGTGTACAGCAGCGGCATACGCGCTTGCTCAGGCGTGCGGTTGCCTTTGCGGTGGTTGCAGGATTTGCACGCCGTCACCACATTCATCCATGAGTTAGCGCCACGCTGCCCCAATGGGCGAATGTGTTCGCGGGTGAGTTCTGATTCGTGGAAGTGGTCGCCACAGTACGCGCAGATGTTGCGGTCGCGGCTGAAGAGCTTGTCGTTGGTCAAGCCCGATTTCAAATCAAACGGGTTGATATTGGGCACGCCCTTGGTGCCGATGATGCTGTTGACCGTGATGATGGACTGCTGGCCCGTGATGGCATTGGTGCCGCCATGAAACACCGCCACCTCGCCGCCAGATTCCCAGCGCACTTCGTCGGCCGCGTAGTGAATGACCGCTTGTTCTAGCGATATCCACGACTGCGGTAGCCCTTGGGCAGACAGTTTCAAGACCTTCACACCTCACCTCCATTCGCTAAACAACGACCGATCGGGAATGCACATCTATCGCTGACAATATACCTTTATTGGGTGGCAGTTTTATGTTGGCCGCCCCAAACTCAAATCATGCAAATTTTTCGAGGTTTTCATCACCCCCAGTTGGCTTCAGCCTGCGCGCTGACCATTGGCAACTTTGACGGCGTGCACCGTGGCCACCAAGCCATGCTGGCCCTGCTGAAAAATGAGGCACGTCACCGCGGCGTGCCCAGTTGCGTGATGACGTTTGAACCGCACCCGCGCGACTTCTTCGCCAAGCAGCACCAACAGCCCGACCTCGCACCTGCCCGCATCGCCACCCTACGCGACAAGCTCAACGAGCTGGCCGCTTGCGGTGTGGACCAATGCGTGGTGCTGCCGTTTGACCAAGCCTTTGCCTCGCAAGAGCCGCAGGCTTTCATCGAAGACGTGCTGGTCAAAGGCCTTGGCGTGAAATACGTGCTGGTGGGTGACGACTTCCGCTTTGGCGCCAAACGCATGGGCGACTACGCCATGCTCGACGCCGCAGGCACAGCCCACGGGTTTGACGTGGCCCGCATGAACAGTTACGAGGTGAAGAACCTGCGCGTCTCCAGCTCTGCCGTGCGCGAGGCCATGGGCCGTGGCGCGATGCAAGAGGTGGCACAGTTGCTGGGCCGCCCTTATGCCATTTCGGGCCATGTGGTGCATGGCCGCAAGCTGGGCCGCGAACTGAACTGCCGCACGCTCAATTTGCGCTTCAGCCACTGGAAGCCCGCTGCCAGCGGCATCTTCGTGGTGCAGGTGCACGGTTTAACCGACCAGCCCTTGGCCGGTGTGGCCAATTTGGGCATTCGCCCCTCGCTTGACCCGACCGATGTGAACGGCGGCCGCGTGCTGCTAGAAACCCATTGCCTAGATTGGCCCGCCAGCCTAGGCGCTGAGGGGGGCTACGGTAAAATCATTCGCGTGGAACTGCTGCACAAATTACACGACGAGCTGAAGTACGACGGTCTGGATGCCTTGATGAAAGGCATCCACCAAGACTGCGCAGACGCACGCGCCTGGCTCGCAGCCCGAATTTGACGGGGCGTGCAGCCCCCTCTTGCTGCACACTGCCCCGCATCTGCCTGATTTAGCTTGCTGCCCCGCTTTTGGGTTTGAGCAGCCAGCCCCTCTTAATGCCTCCGACCTGAGATCGCCATGACCGACAAAGCCACTGATTACCGCGCCACGCTCAACATGATGGACACCCCGTTCCCCATGCGGGGTGACTTGCCCAAACGCGAACCCGCGTGGGCCAAGCAATGGAACGAAGAAGGCTTGTACAAAAAACTCCGTGTGGCCCGCCAAGGCGCACCCCTGTTTGTGCTGCACGACGGCCCGCCCTACGCCAACGGTAAGCTGCACATCGGCCACGCGCTGAACAAAGTGCTCAAAGACATGATCGTCAAGTCCAAGCAATTGGGTGGCTTTGACGCGCAATACATCCCCGGCTGGGACTGCCACGGTTTGCCGATTGAAAACGCCATTGAAAAGTTGCACGGCCGCAAACTCAGCCGCGACGACATGCAGTCCAAGAGCCGCGCCTTCGCCACTGAGCAAATCGAACAACAACGCGAAGACTTCAAACGCTTGGGCGTGCTGGGCGACTGGGAACGCCCCTACCGCACCATGGACCCCGCCAACGAAGCAGGCCAACTGCGCGCCTTCAAACGCGTGATGGAGCGTGGCTTTGTGTACCGTGGTTTGAAGCCCGTGTACTGGTGTTTTGACTGCGGCTCATCTTTGGCCGAGTTTGAAATTGAATACGCCGACAAAAAGAGCGACACCTTGGACGTGGCCTTCTTGTGCGCCCAGCCCGAAAAGCTGGCCGCGGCCTTTGGCTTGCCCAAACTCGACAAGGAAGCGTTCGCCGTGATTTGGACCACCACCGCGTGGACCATCCCTGCTAACCAAGCGCTCAACATGCACCCCGAGATCAACTACGCCTTGGTGGATACCGCGCGTGGTTTGTTCTTGTGCGCGGCTTCGTTGGTCGAAAAATGTTTGGAGCGCTGGAAGCTGGAAGGCAAGGTGTTGGCCACCGCCACAGGCGACAAGCTGGGCCTCATTGAGTTCAACCACCCACTGTCACATGTGGACGCTGGCTACCAACGCACCGCCCCCGTGTTCTTGGCCGACTACGTGGGTGAGAGCGATGGCACAGGTATCGTGCACAGCGCCCCCGCCTACGGTGTGGATGACTTCAACTCATGCATGGCCAACGGCATGAAGTACACCGACATCTTGAACCCCGTGCAAGGCAACGGTGCCTACGCCGCTGACTTCCCGTTGTTCGGTGGCCAGCACATCTGGAAAGCGGTGCCCGTCATTCTGGAAGCCTTGCAAAACGCAGGCCGCTTGATGGCCACACAAACCATCACGCACAGCTACCCCCATTGCTGGCGTCACAAAACGCCTGTCATCTACCGCGCGGCCGCGCAGTGGTTCATCCGCATGGATGCGTTTGACAGCACCACCGAAAAAACCACGGGTAAGTTCATCACCGACAAGTCAGCCAAGTCGCTGCGCGAACTCGCGTTGCACGCGATTGATGAGACGCACTTCTACCCAGAAAACGGCCGTGCACGTTTGCGCGACATGATTGCCAACCGCCCCGACTGGTGCATCTCGCGCCAACGCTCTTGGGGTGTGCCAGTGCCGTTCTTCTTGCACAAAGACAGCGGCGAGTTGCACCCACGCACCATGGCCATCATGGACCAAGCGGCAGACATCGTTGAAAAAGGCGGCATCGAAGCCTGGAGCCGCGTGACGGTGGAAGACATCCTCAACCAACCCGGCGACGACGCAGCCAGCTACACCAAGAGCACCGACATCTTGGAGGTGTGGTTTGACTCAGGTTCCACTTTCCAACATGTGCTGCGCGGCAGTCACAAAGACGCTTACGACCGCGCACCGCACCACGACCAAGGCCCTGAAGCCGACTTGTACTTAGAAGGCCACGACCAACACCGTGGTTGGTTCCACAGCTCGTTGCTGCTCGGCTGTGCCTTGTACGACCGCGCGCCCTACAAAGGCCTGCTGACCCACGGCTTTGCCACCGACGGCCAAGGCCGCAAGATGAGCAAGAGCTTGGGCAACACCGTGGCACCGCAAGAAGTGAGCGACAAGATGGGCGCCGAAATCGTGCGCTTGTGGGTGGCCAGCACCGACTACTCGGGCGACTTGAATATCGACGACAAAATCTTGGCCCGCGTGGTCGACGCGTACCGCCGCATCCGCAACACGTTGCGCTTCTTGCTGGCCAACGTGAGCGACTTTGACCCAGCCAAAGACGCCGTGGCGTTTGATGACTTGTTGGAAATCGACAAGTACGCGCTGTCGCGCGCTGCGCAAGTGCAAACTGAAATTCGCGCGCACTTCGATGCGTATGAGTTCCACCCCGTGGTGTCCAAGTTGCAGCTGTACTGCTCTGAAGATTTGGGCGCGTTCTATTTGGACGTGCTCAAAGACCGCCTGTACACCACAGCACCTAAGTCACTCGCACGTCGCAGCGCACAAACCGCGTTGCACCAAATCACCCACGCTTTTGTGCGCTGGATGGCTCCGTTCCTCAGCTTCACTGCTGAAGAAGCGTGGGCGACGTTTGGCAAGTCGGAGTCGATCTTCTTGGAGACATTCACTGATCTCGGCGCAAGCAATGCGGCGTTGATGGACAAGTGGCATGCCGTGCAACAAGTGCGAGAAATCGCCAACAAAGAAATCGAAAACAAACGCACCGAAGGTTTGGTGGGGGCATCGCTGCAAGCCGAGCTGGTCATTCACTGCAATGGTGCAGCCTATGACGCACTGGCTTCGTTGGGTGACGACTTGAAGTTTGTGTTCATCACCTCCAAGGTGGCGCTCGTCAAAGGCGAAGGCTTGACGGTGGACGTCAAAGCCAGCGAAGCCACGAAGTGCGAACGCTGCTGGCACTACAGCGATGACGTGGGCCACAACCCCGCTCACCCTACGCTGTGCGGCCGTTGCGACAGCAACTTGCATGGCGGCGGTGAAGTGCGTCATTTCGCTTAACGCCCGCGCATCAGCACACCCCCATGGCACGCCACACTTTCATTCGCAACACACCTCCGTTTTGGGTGTGGCTGAGCATTGCCGCTGTGGTGTTGCTGGCTGACCAGTTCACAAAAATTTTGATCATCAGCACGTATTCATTGGGTGAGGGGTTCCCCGTCACCCGCTTTTTCAACATCGTGCGTGTACACAACGAAGGTGCTGCGTTTTCGTTCCTCGCCACGGCGGGTGGGTGGCAGCGTTGGTTCTTCACCGGCCTTGGTGTGGTGGCCACCATCGCGATGGTATGGATGCTCAAAAAGCACCCAGGCCAAAAGCTGTTTGGCTTTGCCATCGCTTGCATCTTGGGCGGAGCCATTGGCAACGTGATTGACCGCGTGCTGTACGGCTACGTCGTGGACTTTCTCGATTTTTATTACGCGGGCATTCATTTCCCCGCGTTCAACATTGCCGACAGCGGCATCACGGTAGGCGCAGCTTTGCTCATCTTGGATGAAGTGCTGCGCGTGCGTCGCGGCAACTAAATATGCAAATACTTCCCCCAAAAACAGTTGGCGTTGCCGAACTGAACACTGCCATTGCGCACAAAGGCTACGGCATGCTGAGTGCCGCCAGCGTGGCCGAATGGGCAGGATGTAATTTGAGCGAGCTGCAAGCCCTGTCACCCGACTGGAACGACATGCCGCCCGACAACTACCTCAAAGACGGTGGCCGCTACCGCCGCCGCCTGCACAGCAGCTTTGTGTTTGAGCACAACACACTTAGCCAAGTGCCACATCGTGCGCATTGGCAGTCCCTCGACTACAACGCACTGCACGGCGGCATGGAGCGTTGGTTTGAACCTATGCACGAAGCCACTGTCGCCACACCAGCATGGGCCAAGTTGCTCACCGCACTGGCCAACACAGCAAGCCAAGTACGCGGCACACCTCACACCAAGTGGTGCATCGAAGCACATCAGTTCCGCATCGACACCACCGACGGCATTGGCCGTCCCACACCCGAAGGCGCGCATCGCGATGGCGTGGATTTTGTGGCGGTGTTCATGGTCAACCGCACCGACATCAAAGGCGGCGAGACTCGCGTGTTTGAAGCCAACGGCCCACAAGGCGAACGCTTCACGCTGAGCGAGCCTTGGTCTTTGATGCTGCTAGACGACACCCGTGTAATTCACGAAAGCACGCCCATTCAGCCTTTGGCTAAGGGCGGCCATCGCGATACGCTGGTGCTCACCTGCCGCGCAGACAAATTTCAGGACGCCGAACCCCGCGCCTGAAACGCCTGCCCTGTCATCACAAAGTGATGATGGTGCAACCCGTGGTCTTACGGGCTTCCAAGTCGCGATGCGCTTGGGCAATGTCGGCCAAGGGGTAAGTTTGGTCGATGTGAATCTTCACCTTACCGCTGGTCACCGCTTCGAACAGATCGTCCGCCATTTCCTGCGTGCTTTCGCGCGTGACGATGTGGCTGAACAGCGTTTGGCGCGTGAGGTAAATCGAACCTTTGGGGCCCAAGATGCCGGGGGCAATCGGATCTGGCGAGCCAGAGGCATTGCCAAAGCTGGCCATCAAACCGAATGGGGCCAAACAATCCAGCGATTTATCCCAAGTGTCTTTACCCACTGAGTCGTACACCACTTTCACACCTTTGCCGCCTGTGATTTCTTTCACACGAGCCAAGAAGTCTTCCGTGTTGTAGTTGATGACATGCGCTGCGCCATTGGCTTTGGCCAGTGCGCACTTGGTATCGCTGCCTGCTGTGCCAATCAGTTGGTAACCCAAAGCCTTGGCCCATTGGCAAGCAATCAGGCCCACACCGCCAGCGGCTGCGTGGAACAAGATGAAATCGCCCTTGTGCAAGCCGCCTTGGGGCAAGGTGCGCTTCAACAGATACTGCGCCGTCAAACCTTTGAGCATCATGGCTGCGCCGGTTTCAAACGAAATGGCGTCAGGCAATTTACACACGCACTTGGCGGGCATCACACGCTCTTCGCAGTAACTGCCCGGTGGCTGACTGGCGTAAGCCGCGCGATCGCCCACTTTCAAATGGGTCACGCCCTCGCCCACGGCTTCGATGATGCCGGAGGCTTCCATGCCCAATTGCAAAGGCATGGGCAAGGTGTACAAGCCACTGCGTTGGTACACATCAATGAAGTTCAAGCCAATGGCTTTGTGGCGAATGCGAATCTCGCCAGCGCCTGGTTGACCCACGGTCACGTCAACGAGCTTGAGCTCTTCGGGGCCGCCGTTTTTTTCGATGATGACTGCTTTGGTCATGAGAGATGCTCCAGATGTAGGTAATTTTTAAGGCCTTGAATCCTGCCACGAAATAAGTGACAGGGCTGTCACATGGGTTATCCCATCCCTCGGGTAAAGTCTTGCCCCTATGTCTGTTGCTTCTCATGCCCTCACGCCGCGTAATGCGGCGCTTTTGTTGATACCACCGCTACTTTGGGCGGGTAATACCGTCGTGGGTCGCATGATTGCGGAGCTGATCCCTCCGCTCACCCTCAACTTCTTTCGCTGGGGCTTGGCCTTCGTGCTGCTGCTGCCGCTCACCCACCGGATGTTGCGCGGCACCAGCCCCTTGTGGGCACACTGGAAACGCTTTGCTTTGCTGGGCTTGTTAGGTGTGGGCGGCTATAACAGCCTGCTCTACATGGCCTTGCAGACGTCCACCCCCATCAATGTGACTCTGGTGGGTTCTAGCATGCCCATGTTCATGTTGCTGATCGGTGCGCTATTTTTCAAGCAAACGGTGCGCAAACGCCAAATGGTGGGGGCCTTGCTGTCTATCCTGGGCGTGCTGATGGTGCTGTGTCGCGGTGACTGGCAAGCCCTCGCCAAGGTACACCTCGTCTTGGGCGATGTGTTTGTGCTGATGGCCAGTGCCTGCTGGTCTTGGTACAGCTGGCTGCTGTCACGAACCCAAGAACCCGCTGAGGCACGCAGCAACTGGGCCAATTTTCTGATGGCACAAATGGTGTTTGGCTTGTTTTGGTCTGCCAGTTTCAGTGGCGCAGAGTGGTCGGGCTTCACCGGTTTAAGTGATGCGCACATCAGCTGGGGCTGGCCGTTGGCAGCCGCACTGGTGTACGTGACCGTAGGCCCATCGCTCTTGGCTTACCGCTGTTGGAGCCTGGGCGTGCAACGCGTGGGCCCCAATGTGGCCGGTTTTTTTGTGAACCTGATTCCCGTGTTCACCGCCACTTTGTCCGCTCTGGTGTTGGGTGAAATGCCGCAGCTCTATCACGGCGCGGCATTTGCACTCATCATCGGTGGCATTGTGGTGTCATCGCGCCGATGATTTAAAACGTGCCTGCGTAAGCGCCGCCATCGGTCAAGATGTTTTGTCCCGTCATATAGCTGGCTTGCGCGGAACAAAAGAATGCACAGGTGTCGCCAAACTCTTGTGGGTTGCCAAAGCGTTGAGCAGGAATGGTCTTCTTACGGGCCTGCGCCAAAGCATCCACCGATTGACCAGTTTTCTCAGAGGCACCTTTCATCGTGGCCTTGAGACGATCGGTGTCATAGGCACCGGGTAACAGGTTATTGATGGTCACGTTGTGCGCTGCCAATTTAGCGCTGCGTGCCACACCCGCCACAAAACCAGTCAAACCAGAACGTGCGCCGTTGGACAAACCCAAGATGTCGATGGGTGCTTTCACCGCGCTAGACGTGATGTTAATGATGCGGCCAAAACCTCGCGCGGCCATGCCGTCCACCGTGGCTTTGATCAGCTCAATGGGGGTGAGCATGTTGGCATCCACCGCCTTGATCCAAGTCTCGCGGTCCCATGTCCGGAAATCACCGGGAGGTGGACCGCCTGCATTGGTCACCACGATGTCAAAGTTTTTTCCTGGGCCACCCGCCACCGACCAAATCGCTTCACGGCCTTCGGGGGTGGTGATGTCCGCAGCCACCGCAAGAATGGTTGTGCCCCACTTGCGCAGCTCTGTGGCCGCCAGCTCCAGCGCCTCAGCGCCGCGAGCCACGATGACCACATTCACACCCTCACGCGCCAACGATTGTGCGCAGCCAAAACCCAAGCCCTTGCTGGCGCCACCCACCAATGCCCACTTACCTTTGATACCTAAATCCATGATTTACCTCGTCCCATACTTAGAAACAATAAACACACCGCTCAACACCAGTAGGGTACCTGCCCCAATCCATATGTTCAGCGGCTCATTCAACACCCATACGCCCAAGGCGATGGTCGCCATGGGGCCAATCATGCCTGTTTGCGCTGTCAATGCAGCACCAATCCGCTCAATGGCCATCATCACCATCAGGACAGGGGCCACCGTGCAAGCCAACGCGTTGAGCAAAGCCAACCCAAGCACCGCCACAGGCACTTGGGCTGCAGAAATCGGGCGCAGCAACACAAACTGAAGAATGCAACACACACAGGCCACACTGGTTGCCCAGCCTACCAAGCGCAACGCGCCTATGCGGTTCACCATCTGGCCACTGAAGATCAGATACACGGCATACGTGATGGCGCTTGCAAAAATCAAACCACTCCCCAACGCCACATCAGCACCTGACAGCGTGAGCTCATGCGCGAAGACCAGCAACACACCGCTGTAGCTCACGCCCATCGCCACCATGCGAATGGGCTGAACAGGTTTTTTATACAAGACCCACCCCAGCAACACCACCAGTGTAGGGTTGAGGTACAGAATGAGCCGCTCTAAGCTAGCTGTGATGTATTGCAGACCCAAGAAGTCAAGATAGCTCGACAGGTAGTAGCCCACAAAACCGAGGCCTGCGATGCTCAACACGTCGCGACGCGTCAACGGGTTGGCACGCGCAATGGCTTGACGCTCGGCCCACAAACCCATCGCAATGAAAAACGGCAGCGCAAACAACATGCGATACATGATGACCGTGACCGCATCGACCCCATACACATAAGACAGCTTGACGATGATGGCTTTGCCACTGAACGCAATCGCACCGACGGCGGCAAGAAGAAGACCGGACAG
>CANCCJ010000070.1 GCA_947374535.1 Comamonadaceae bacterium
CTATTGAGCGCGCGCAAAAGTTTTCTGAGGCTGGCGCCGATATTTTGTTTGTGGAAGCAACCGAAAGCCTAGAGGAGGTTCGTTCTTTGACACGCTTGCTGGATAAACCTCAATTGATGAATATTGTGATTGGTGGAAAAACGCCAGCATTAGATCAATCAGAATTGGCGGAGTTGGGTTTTGGATTGGTGCTATACGCTAACGCTGCCATGCAGGGGGCAACTCTGGGAATGCAAAAAGCTTTGACGCAACTCAAATCCAACGGACGTCTTGATGAAGATCCATCTGTGGTGGTTTCTTTCAGCGAGCGTCAGCGTTTGGTGAACAAACCATTTTTTGATGAACTGGAAAAAGGCTACACGTATTGAAAGACAGCAGCTGGTAACGCAAACGCCATTCTAAAAAGTTACGTTTCGATTAAACGCATGGACGCTTTTATCGCCTACGGTGCAAGCGTTGCACCTGATATCTGATGGCGATAGAGACTTTCACTGATGAACCCATTGGACTTTATCTCGGCAACGAAGTCGATCAAAGTTTGGTGTGCCGCCTTAGAGATCGCGTTCGATTGCCCCATTGCCTGCTGAATCACCATGAATCGTCCCGGCAGTAACCGCAAGCCTTCATATTTTTGGGTATCTGCTTCAAGCTGTTGTTTGACACCTGCCGCGACATCGTAGGTGCCCTGCATGAAGAAGGGCACCACCATGGGGGAGGTTGGCGCTTTGACCAATCGTGCTTCTTTCAGTTCACGCGTGAGAAACAAATCGTAAGCACTTCCTTGGCCTACAACCACTTGGTGTTTGGCTTGGTCCACCTGTGCGTTGTCCACCAAGGGGGAGTCTTTTTTGACCAAGTAACTGCCCTCAATCAATACATAGGGCGGCGTAAATGAGATGCCATTTCCGCGTACCGGATCGATGGCAAAAAAGCCAAGGTCGGCTTGGCCTTGGGTGACTGCTTCAACCGACTTGGCCGCAGAGTCAACCGAAATCAGAGCCAAAGGGATTTGGAGTTTGGCTGCGAAAGCTTTTGCCAAATCGACGGACACACCCACAGGCTCTCCCGTTGAATCATCTTTGCGTGCAAGGATAGGGTTGCCTAGGTTAATCACGGCACGCAAAGTGCCTGTTGGTGCGATCTCACGCATTAGAACTGTCATGTTTTGCGCCCAAGTCAAAGGGATCAGTAGGGTTGTGATAGCCAACCCTACCAAACATTTATTAAAACGCAAGGGTTTGACCTTCTGTCATTGGCACAACCTTGACTTTGCTACCTTTCATGGCGTTTTGGAATTCTTCCAAAGTGCCTTTGGCCAGTGGGTTGGAGTTGTAGTGGATCGGGATGACCATCTTGGGTTTGATCCAATTGCGCGCTGCAAACGCAGCATCTTCTGGGTCCATGGTGAAGTTGCCGCCAATGGGCATCAGCACCAAATCAGGCTTATAGCGTTCGGTGATGAACTTCATGTCGCCAAACAATCCGGTATCACCCATGTGCCAAATTTTGAAACCGTTTTCTAACTCGATGATGTAACCCACTGCTTCGCCTGCAGGGTGCGATTCGAGTTTTTCAGTCGCTGGATTTTTCCAAACCAAGAGTGAAGAGTGTTCAGCCTGTACGGCAGTGACTTTGATGCCTGGCAAGGGCTTGACGCTGCCCGTCTTGTTGAAGCGGTGCGTCAATTCAGCAGGCATCACACCCAGTGTGATCAAGGGGGTGATCATATCGGCAGGGCCGTACAGCACGGTCTTGTGAAGCTTAGCTAAGGCTGGGGCATCCCCAATGTGGTCGACGTGTGCGTGCGTGACCAACAGCAGGTCCACTTTGCCCAGTGCCACGATGTCGGTTTTATAAGGAGCAGGGGTTTTAGGGCCGCCTGTAAGCCACGGATCGATGACGATGTTTTGTCCGCCTGGCGTTTTGATGCGAAAGCCCGCTTGACCCAACCACAAGACCTCTGTTTTGGCCTCTGATGACTTGGGGGCTTGCTGCGCAAAACTGCTGTGCATGCTGATGGCCGTTAAGCCAAGCACCACGCAGGCTTTTAAGCCTATGGAATGCAACCAATTCATAACGAATTCTCCAATTAGGTGAGGTTGAAAAAGATATCTCGCGCAGTTTCATCGCAGCTTTTGTGCTTGTCTAGATGTGAAAGTCTCTGTGGCGACTCGGCTCCGGTTTGACCTAAGCGTATCAATGGGTTTTAACAAAGGCCGAAGCGAAGTATCAGGCCTTTGTCTTTTTGCTTTGTGTGGTGCGCTCACATGACCAAACGCCACATAGCAAATGCTTTCTTCTTGTTCACCTAGTTTGAACGGCGTTGGCGTCGCTTGTTTCCAAGCGCTTGGGTGAGACATGAACTCTGGCGCGCATCTGCGCCAGTAGATCCTCTGCCGCATCCGTGCGCCTCGTCAATATTGCTTATAGGGCAAGAATTTTCCAGAGAGCACCACATTCACGCGGTCCCCTTTGGGGTCGGGTTGGCGAACGATGTCCATGGAGAAATCAATCGCGCTCATGATGCCGTCACCAAATTCTTCGTGAATGAGTTCTTTGATGGTGGTGCCGTACACGCTGACGATTTCGTACCAACGGTAAATCAAAGGATCGGTGGGCACAGGTGTGGGCAGCGAGCCTTTGTAGGGCACCACTTGTAGCCATTTTTGCTCTTCGGCATCGAGGCCAAAAATCTTGCCGACAAGTTTGGCTTGTTTTGCATCCAGGGCCATTTGGCCTAAACACGCCGCCGTGGTCCATTCTTTGGAGAGGCCTACTTTTTTGGCTACGTCTTCCCACTTGATCCCTTTGGATACTTTGGTGCTGATGATTTTTTCGGTCACGTCGAGACGGTTCATGCTCACTCCTAGCTTGGTTGAAAAGATTTAGCCGACAGCGACAAGGCGCTGGTTGTTTTGTTCGATGTGCAGCAAGCCTTGCAACACATCTCCCACTACGATGACGGAGGGGCTGGCCATTTGGTCGCGCAGCACGGTGTCGTGCAGCTCGCTCAACATGCACACCACATGGCGTTGCGTGGACAGGCTAACGTGTTGAATCACGGCCGCTGGGGTGTGGGGGTCTAGCCCATGCAGCAACGCGGCTTGCAATTGCGCGGCACCGCTCATGCCCATGTAAATCACCAAGGTGAGCTTGGCCTGTGCCGCCGTGTGCGACAAGGCAGCCCAGTTCACTGCATCAGTCGCGCCTTGTTTGGCGTGACCCGTGATGAACAACACACCATGCGCATGGGCGCGGTGCGTCAGTGGCACGCCCAGCGAGGTGACACCGGCCAAGCCTGCGGTAATGCCGTTGATGACCGTGACGGCCACACCTTGCGCGCGCAAGTGTTCCACCTCTTCACCGCCACGCCCAAAGATGAAGGGGTCGCCGCCTTTGAGACGCACCACGTTTTCACTGGCCAATGCTTCTTGCAGCATCAGTTTTTCAATGAAGGCTTGTGGGGTTGATTTGCAACCGCCCCGTTTACCCACATAGATGATGCGTGCCGAGGGCGAGGCGTAGGCCACGATGGCGTCGCTCACCAAGTCGTCCACCAATAACACGGTGGCTGCGGCAATGGCTTTGACCGCTTTGAGTGTGAGCAACTCAGGGTCGCCCGGACCAGCGCCGACGAGTGTGACGTGCGCGGACGTGGGTGTGTTGCGATGTGTCATGCGGTGCTCTCTGTGCGTTGAATCATGCGGCGCAGCTCAGGCACGCATGAGCCGCATTGGGTGCCGCACTTGAGCGTGCCTTGTAGCGATGCCAAGCGTTGTGCGCTGTCTCCTTTGTAAATCTCCAAGTGGTTACGAATGGCTACATCTTTCACACCCACGCAGCTGCACACGGTGGTGCCTGCATCGACCAAAGCCACAGGAGGCTTGCTGCCAGTCATCAACAAACGCCGACCGTATTCTTGGGTGGACGCTTGGGTTTGTAGCAAGGCTTTGAGCCAGGTTTCTGCCGATGTGTCGCCCGCAATGATGAAGGCGTTGAGCTGAGTGTCTTTGGCTTGGGTAGGTTCGCTGTGTTGCAAGCGCATGCTGCGTAGTTGGCTGCGTTTGGCGTCGACATAGCGCAAGCTGTCGCTGCCATTCAGTCCCAAGAGCTGCTCAATGTCATGCAGCGGCGTCATGTCAGGCGGTTCGCTGCAGGCGGCGCGCATCAGCACACCTTGACGGGCAGGGCCTTCTGTCGGCGAGTCACTGAACGGCACGCAGCTGGCAAATTCAAATTGCACCATGCGCGCACGCAGGTTTTGCAGAATGGTTTGTGCTTTGTGCTCGGGCAGCCACGCCACGGCCAGCAAGGTCCAAGGTAATTCCGCCTTGAGCACTTTGACAGCGGCGTGTTTCAGCTCTGGCTGCTTGGAGTTGGGGCAATACGCGGAGGTGGTGATGGCATTTACCCCCGCCAATGGTTTGTTCTGGTGGTCACGCCCACTCAAGAAGGCGGCGCCCCAATGCATGGCGATGAAGGCTTGGTTCACGCCGAGGTCGGCACTGGCTTGGGCAGGTAACACGATAGAGCCACGCTTGCTGGTGACGTGCACCAAGGTGCCTTCGTCAAAACCCAAACGTGCCATGTCGTCGGGGTGCAGTTGCACCACAGGTTCGGGAACATGGCCAAACAGTTTGCCGACCAAGCCTGTGCGTGTCATGCCATGCCACTGGTCACGCAAACGGCCTGTGTTGAGCGAAAACGGGAAACGTGATTCACGCACTTCGGCGGTAGGCACATAGGGCAGTGCTGCAAATTTAGCATGCCCATTTGCCGTGGCAAATACGCCGTCTTCATACAAACGCGCTTGGCCATGCGTGGCACCTTCGCGCATGGGCCATTGCTCAGGGCTTTGGTCTAAATGGGGGTAGCTCAAGCCGGTGATGTCGAGGTCACGGCCACGGGTAGATTCGCGGTGCTCCATCCAAATTTCTTCGGGTGAGGCGTAGGCCATGTGCAGGCCGTTTTTGTTTGTGGCCACGCCGGGTTCTTGTGCCAAATGTGTGGCCAGATCCACCACGATTTGCCAATCGTGTCGTGCATGGCCCGGTGCGGGGATAGCGGCATGCACCCGGGTGATGCGGCGCTCGCTGTTGGTGACCGTGCCTTCTTTTTCACCCCAGGTGGTAGCGGGCAGCAGCAGGTCGGCGAAGTCGCACGTTTCGGCGGTGGCGAAGGCTTCTTGCACCACCACAAACTCGGCGCGTTCGAGGGCACGGCGCACTGTGCTTTGGTTGGGCATGGATTGCGCGGGGTTGGTACACGCAATCCACAGCGCTTTGATTTCGCCATCGGCCGCGGCTTCAAACATTTCTACGGCGGTCTTACCGGGTTTGGAGGGCACATCGTCAATACCCCACAAGGTCGCGACTTCGGCACGGTGTTCAGGTGTGGACATGTCGCGGTGTGCGCTGATGAGGTTGGCCAAACCGCCCACTTCGCGGCCACCCATGGCGTTGGGTTGGCCCGTGAGCGAGAAGGGGCCTGCGCCGAGTTTGCCAATGTGGGCGGTCGCCAAATGCAGGTTGATGAGCGAGGCGTTTTTGGCGGTGCCGCTGCTCGATTGGTTCAAACCTTGGCAATACAAACTGAGTGTGGCTTTGGAGGTGGCAAACCAACGCGTGGCTTGCAGCAGTTGTTCGGGCGTGATGCCGCACACCTCGTGCACATGCGCTGGCGTGTAGTCGGTCACCAACGTTTGCAGTGCGTCAAAGCCGTCGGTGTGCGCAGCAATGTAGGCGTGGTCCACCCAGCCCTCGGCCAACATGACGTGCAACATGCCATGAAACAGCGCGACATCGGTGCCCGGTTGCAATGGCAAATGCAGATCGGCACTGCTGGCCGTGTCAGTGCGGCGCGGGTCGGCCACGATGATTTTGAGGTCGGGGTTTTTCGCGCGTGCGTCTTCGATGCGTCTGAACAAAATGGGGTGCGCATACGCCGCGTTGCTGCCCGCGATGAATAAGCAGTCGGCATGCATCACATCGTCGTAGCACGCGGGCGGCGCATCGGCACCGAGGGTGAGCTTGTAGCCAGCCACGGCGCTGCTCATGCACAGGCGCGAGTTGGTGTCGATGTTGTTCGTGCCCAGCAAGCCTTTGACCAACTTGTTGAACACGTAATAGTCTTCGGTCAGCAACTGGCCTGACACATAAAAACCAATGGCCTCGGCGCCATGCGCACGCACGATGCTGGCCAAGGTGTGGCTGGCCATTTGCATGGCGCTGTCCCAGGCCACAGGTTGCAAGTTGCCACCACGCACCAAGCGGCGCATGGGTTGCAGCAAACGTGTTTGCGCAGCCATCGCGGGGCTGGCGGTGATGTGCAGCGTGGAACCTTTGCTGCACAAACGACCCAAGTTGGCCGGGTGTGCAGGGTCGCCGCGTACACCGGTGATATGACCCCCGTTCGATGAAATGATGACACCGCAGCCCACACCACAGTAGGGACAGGTCGAACGCGTTTCTTTCATGGCAGCGGCTCTGTGTGACGCGTTTAAGCGGCACTGGTGTCGTCAACGGCGAGTGTGTTCAACTCTTGCAAGTCAAGCGCCACCTCGCCGTTTTCTACACGCACAGTAAAGCGGGTGGTGCAGCCTTCATCAGGTGCGTGGGCGCAGCCGTCGACCAGCCCAATGTGCCAGTTGTGCAACGGGCACACCACGGTTTCACCAAACACCAAGCCTTGGCTCAGGGGCCCACGCTTGTGTGGGCATTGGTCCAGTAGCGCAAACACTTTGTCTTCGGCGTTGCGAAACACCGCCACTTCGACGCCCTTGGCGCGCTGCACGCGGCGTGCGCCCAGCACGGGGATGTCGTCAACTTTGCAAATGACTTTCCATTCGGTCATGGTGTGTGTCCTTAAACGATGAGGGCTTCAAATTGGCGCGTGTCGACTTGCGCTTTGTCGAACTCAAACCATGGGTCGGGTTCGGCGTCAAGCGCAAATTGCAAACGTGCCCACAAGGCTTTGCGGCCTGCTTCGTCGTCCAAGATTTTTTTCTTCACGTAGTCCATGCCCACTCGGTTCACGTAGTGCACGGTGCGCTCGAGGTACCAGCCTTCTTCGCGGTAGAGCTGCATGAAAGCGCCGGTGTACTCCATCACTTCTTCGGAGGTTTTGACCTTCACAAAGAACTCAGCCACTTCGGTTTTGATGCCACCGTTGCCGGCGATGTACATCTCCCAGCCGCTGTCCACACCGATGATGCCCACGTCTTTGATGCCCGCTTCGGCGCAGTTGCGTGGGCACCCCGACACGGCAAACTTCACCTTGTGCGGGGCATACATGCGCCACATGGCTTTCTCGAGGTCTTTGCCCATTTGCGTGCTGTCTTGGGTACCCATGCGGCACCACTCGCTGCCCACGCAGGTTTTGACGGTACGCAAAGCTTTGGCGTAGGCGTGACCGCTGGGCATGCCAATGTCTTTCCACACATTGACGAGGTCTTCTTTTTTCACGCCCAGCAAGTCAATGCGCTGACCGCCCGTGACTTTGACGGTGGGGATGTTGTACTTGTCGACCACATCGGCAATGCGGCGCAATTCGTCGGCCGTGGTCTCACCGCCCCACATGCGCGGGATGACGCTGTAGGTGCCGTCTTTTTGAATGTTGGCATGGCTGCGCTCGTTGATGAGGCGGCTTTGCGGATCGTCCACCGCTTCTTTGGGCCAGCTGCTGAGGCGGTAGTAGTTGATGGCAGGACGGCAGGTGGCACAACCCGTGGCCTTGAGTAGACCGGCTGCATCTGGTTTTTTCCAATTCAAGAACTCGAATACGGCATCGTTGGTCAAGAGCTTGTGGTCACGAATGGCATCACGCACTTCTTGGTGGCTGTGGTCAGTGCAACTGCAGATGGCTTTTTTCTTCGGTGTGGCCGAGTAGTCGCCGCCTGCGGTGAACATCAAAATTTGTTCGACCAAACCTGTGCAAGAACCACATGACGCGCTGGCCTTGGTGTGCTTGCGCACCTCGTCCAAGGTGAACAAACCTTTGTCTTGGATGGCTTTGCAAATTGCACCTTTTTTGACACCGTTACAGCCGCACACCTCGGCATCGTCGGGCATGCTGGCGGCTTTGCTGTGGCCTTCGTGGCCCACGTCGCCAATGTTGGATTCGCCAAACATCAGCTTCTCGCGGATGTCGGCCACGCTGCGTCCATCACGCAGCAGCTTGAAGTACCAACTGCCGTCCACGGTGTCGCCGTACAAACAGGCACCCACCAATTGGTCGTTACGGATGACGAGCTTTTTATACACGCCCTCGTGTGGGTCGCTGAGCACAATCTCTTCGGTACTGCCGTCGTCACTGCCCATGAAGTCGCCCGCACTGAACAAGTCAATGCCGGTGACTTTGAGTTTGGTCGATGTGAGCGAGCCGGTGTAGCGGCCAATACCGAACTCGGCCAAATGGTTGGCCAACACTTTGCCTTGTTCAAACAAGGGTGCCACCAAACCATAGGCAATGCCTCGGTGGGCTGCGCATTCGCCCACGGCGTAAATGCGTGGGTCGGTCACGGTTTGCAGCGTGTCGCTGACCACAATGCCGCGTTCGCAATGCAAGTGCATTTTTTCGGCCAAGGCTGTGTTGGGGCGAATGCCTACGGCCATCACCACTAACTCGGCGGGTACATGGGAGCCGTCTTTGAACAGCACCGATGCCACGCGGCCATTTTTGTCGGCGAGCAACTCTTGCGTGTGCGCCCCCATGCGGAACTGCATGCCGCGCGCTTGGAGCGAGCGTTGCAACAAGCCGCCTGCCACTTTGTCGAGTTGGCGCTCCATCAACCATTCACCCACATGCACCACGGTCACAGTCATGCCGCGTTTCATCAAACCGTTGGCGGCTTCAAGGCCGAGCAAACCACCGCCAATCACCACGGCGTGTTTGTACTTTGTCGCCGCATCAATCATGGCCTGTGTGTCAGCAATGTCGCGGTAGGCCAACACGCCCTCCAGCTCGCGGCCCGGCACGGGCAGCATGAAGGGGTTGGAGCCGGTGGCCAAAATCAAGCGGTCATACGGCGCGCTTTGGATTTCGCCTGCGGCATTGGTGGCATGCACCACGCGTTTGACACGGTCCACCTCGGTCACCGTCCAGCTGGTGTGCAGGGTGATGTGGTTGTCGCTGTACCAGTTGCGCGGGTTGAGGATGATCTCGTCCAGCGTTTGTTCACCCGCCAGCACGGGCGACAACAAAATGCGGTTGTAGTTAGGGTGGGGCTCAGAGCCGAAGACGGTGATGTCGTAAAGGTCCGGCGTGAGCTTGATAAGTTCTTCCAAGGTGCGCACACCGGCCATGCCGTTGCCTACCATCACGAGTTTGAGTTTGTTCGTCATGCGAGTCTCCTCAGTGTTTCTCGACGTGCGCTTGGCGCGTGTACAAAAAGTCAATCACAGCTTTTCGGTAATGCAGGTAAGCAGGATCGTCGGCCAGCGTCACGCGTGAGCGGGGACGCGGCAAGTCCACATGCAGCACGTCGCCAATGGTGGCGGCGGGGCCGTTGGTCATCATCACAATCTTGTCGGACAGCAACACGGCTTCGTCCACATCGTGCGTGACCATGACCACGGTGCTTTGGGTGTTGGCCACGATGGCTAACAACTCGTCTTGCAGCTTGGCGCGGGTCAGGGCATCCAACGCACCAAAGGGCTCGTCCATCAACAAGACTTGCGGCTCCATCGCCAGCGCACGGGCAATGCCCACGCGTTGTTTCATGCCGCCTGAGATTTCGCCCGGACGCTTTTGTGCCGCATGACTCAGGCCCACCATGTCGAGGGCGGCATGGGTGCGGGCGGTGAGTTGTGCTTTGTCTTCTTTGGGCTTGCCATCCACCAGACCGCTTTGACCGAAGACGCGCTCCACGCCGAGGTAGACGTTTTCAAAGCAAGTGAGCCAAGGCAGTAACGAGTGGTTTTGAAACACCACTGCACGCTCGGGGCCGGGGCCAGCGATTTCGCGGTTGGCACAAATCAAGGTGCCCTCAGAAGGCATGGTCAAGCCCGCAATGAGGTTGAGTAAGGTGGACTTGCCGCAACCCGAGTGACCGATGAGGGTGACGAATTCGCCTTTGCCCACGGTCAGGTCGATGTCGCGCAGCGCTGGAAAATCGCCCTTGGCTGTTTTGAAGGTTTGGGCGACGCCTTGAATTTGCAAATACTTGGTGGTCAGTGATGCGGTCATGACTGCACCTCCTCAAAGGTGAATGCGGTGGCGAGTTTGATGAGGGCATACTCCAACACCAAGCCCACGATGCCAATCACGAAGATGGCGATGATGATGTTTTTCACGTTCAGGTTGTTCCACTCGTCCCACACCCAAAAGCCAATGCCCACGCCGCCTGTCAGCATCTCGGCTGCGACGATCACCAACCAAGCGGTGCCGACGGCCAAGCGCACGCCCGTCAACATATAGGGCAACACCGCAGGGAACAAAATTTTGCTCACGATCTTCCACTCGGAGAGGTTCAGTACGCGAGCCACGTTCATGTAGTCCTGCGGCACACGCTGCACGCCTACGGCGGTGTTGATGACCATGGGCCAGATGGAGCAAATGAAGATGGTCCAAATCGCCGCAGGGTTGGCGCCTTTGAATACCAACAAACCGATGGGCAACCACGCCAGTGGCGAGACAGGGCGCAACAAGCTGATGAGCGGGTTGAACATACGCGACAAAAACTCGAAGCGCCCAATCAAGAACCCCAAAGGAATGCCCACCAACGCGGCCAAGCCAAAGCCCAGCGCCACGCGCTTAAGAGAACTCCACACGTTCCAGCCTACGCCTTGGTCGTTGGGGCCGTTGCTGTAGAACGGATTGCTGAACACATCCACGGCTTGCCAGAAGGTATCGGTTGGGTTGGGAAAGTTGTTGGTGCTGGTGATGGACACCAGCGACCAAATGCCCACCAGCAGTGCCAAGCCCATGAAGGGCGGCACCACGCGTGACAACAGGTGTTTGAAATACATGAGAGGTGTCCTTGTGCGAGCGTGTTCGTGGGTGCTTTAAGCGTGAACTTTGAAGCTGTCCGCGTACTTCTTCGGGTCTTTGCCGTCCCACACCACGCCGTCCATGAATTTGCTGCTGCGCATGTCGCTCTTGGGAACAGGGGTGTGGCTAGCCGCCGCCGCTTGTTTGAAGATGTCGATCTGGTTGATCTCTTTGGCCACCTTTAAGTAGTCAGGGTGGTCTTTGAGCAAGCCCCAACGCTTGTGCTGAGTCAGGAACCACATGCCGTCAGATAGGTAAGGGAAGTTGGCCGTGCCGTCATTGAAAAATTTCATGTGGTTGGGGTCGTCCCAGGTTTTGCCCAAACCGTTTTGGTAGCGGCCCAAGATGCGTTGGTTGATCACGTCCACGCTGGTGTTGACATAGGCTTTGTCGGCGATGGTTTCAGCCATCTTCATTTTGTTTTGCAGGCCTGCGTCAATCCACTTTCCGGCTTCCAAAATGGCAGCGGTCACGGCGCGTGCGGTGTTGGGGTATTTCTTCACAAAGTCACCGGTGGTGCCCAACACTTTTTCGGGGTGGTCACGCCAGATGTCTTGCGTGGTGGCCGCGGTGATGCCAATGCCATCGGCAATCGCGCGGTGACCCCAAGGCTCACCCACACAGTAGCCGTCCATGTTGCCCACGCGCATGTTGGCCACCATTTGAGGCGGCGGCACGGTGATGACCTTGGCGTCTTTGAGGGGGTTCACGCCCACGCTGGCCAACCAGTAATACAGCCACATGGCGTGTGTGCCAGTGGGGAAGGTTTGGGCGAAGGTGTATTCGCGTTTGTCGGTGGCCATCAACTTAGCGAGACTGGCCGCATCGACGGCGCCTTTGTCGGCGAGCTTTTTCGACAGGGTGATGGCTTGGCCGTTTTGGTTCAAGTTCATCAACACGGCCATGTCTTTCTTCGGGCCTGCCGTGCCCATGTGGACGCCGTAGATCAGACCGTACAAGGCGTGGGCAAAGTCGAGCTCGCCGTTCACCAACTTATCGCGCACACCGGCCCAGCTGGACTCTTTGGTTGGAATGATCTTGAGGCCGTATTTCTTGTCGATGCCTAGCACCGAGGCCATCACCACGCTGGCGCAATCGGTCAGCGGGATGAAGCCAATCTTGACTTCTTCTTTCTCCGGCTTGTCTGAACCTTGGGCGTACACCGCAGCACGCAGGGCGGGTGCGATGGTGAGCGCGCCTGCGGTGGCGGCTTGCAAAACATTGCGGCGGCTCATGGGGGTCTCCAAAAGATTGGTCATGACATCACTCCTATTTAAAAACGGGGACAGAAACGACAAAGGCGTCCTCACCACATGCAACTTGGGTGCATGGGTGGGGACGCCTTTGTCCTTGAGCCGTCATTGGCTCTTGCCGAGAGTGATTGCAATTGCTGTGCCAGATGTTTAGGGTTCTCCCGCATGAAAAAAGCCCCATAGCGGGGCGTTTACATGAATGCGCACCAAGTCAGCGCACCAAACTAAGACAAAAGGTCGGCCATGTCCAGTGTGCGTTGTGCCACCTCGGCCATCTTGAGGCCCTTGTCCATCGCAATTTTGCGCAGCTTGGTGAAGGCCTCCTTTTCGCTCAGGCCTTGACGCTCCATCAGTAGGGCTTTGGCGCGGTCGACCACGGTGCGTTCTTGCAAGGCATTGCGTGCATCGTCGCGTTCATCGCGTAAGCGCTCTTCGTATTCAAAACGTGCCATGGCCACATCAAGAATGGGTCGAATACGTGTGCTGGAGAGTCCATCCACGATGTAGGCTGACACGCCCACCGCCAAGGCATCGCGGACGTGCGTGGTGTCGTTGTCGTCGGTGAAGAGGACGATGGGGCGGCGCTCGTCACGGGTGGCAAACACCACATGCTCTAAGGCATCGCGTGCTTCAGACTCTGCGTCCACAATGATCAAGTCAGGCTGCAACTGACTGA
>CANCCJ010000071.1 GCA_947374535.1 Comamonadaceae bacterium
CTGCTGATGACCGGGAATAAGGCCATCACGGGTATGCCGAGCTTGACGCATTGTTCGGCAACCGGCAGCAATAAATCAAGGCTCAAGCGCTCCACCCCGGGCATAGAGGCCACGGCTTCACGGCGGTTTTCACCTTCGAGCACAAAGACGGGGTAAATCAAGTCGTTCACGCTTAGCGCGTGTTCGCGCACCAAGCGGCGGGTGAAGTCGTCACGGCGCAAACGGCGAGGGCGGTTGAGTGGAAAAGGTGTGGTCATCGTGGATGTCTCGTGAAAGGAAATTCAAAGCCAATCGCGGCGAACAATGAAACGCTGCATCAAATCGTGCTCAGGTGTTCCAAGTGCTACTTGAGGTTGGTAGGACCAGCTCGCCAGTGGGGGCATAGACAACAAAATGGATTCTGTGCGACCGCCTGACTGCAGGCCGAAATGGGTGCCACGATCCCATACCAAATTGAATTCAACATACCGACCGCGTCGGTAAAGCTGATGTGAGCGTTCCCGCTCGCCGTAGGGAATGTGCATCCTTTTTTCAACAATGGGCACATAGGCTTTCAGGAAAGCATCGCCTACACTTTTTAAAACTGCAAAACTTTTCTCGTTGCCTAATTCCGAATAGTCATCGAAAAAAATACCGCCAATCCCGCGTTGTTCTTGGCGATGCTTCAAACAGAAATAATCATCACACCAGGTTTTGAAACGCGGGTACAAATTCGCACCGTGTGGCGCAAGGGCATCGCGGCATGTTTGGTGAAAATGGATGGCATCTTCTTCAAATCCGTAATACGGCGTCAAGTCCATCCCGCCTCCAAACCAAGCCACTGTATGGCCATCTGATGTTTGGGCGGACAACATGCGCACATTCATGTGGACAGTTGGCGCGTAAGGATTTTGGGGATGAAAGACCAAGGAGACGCCCATGGCCTCGAATGGCGAACCAGACAGCTCGGGTCTTGCGTGGGTGGCTGAGGGGGGGAGTTGAGGCCCCGTGACATGTGAAAACCCACAGCCCGCACGCTCAAAAATCTGTCCATTTTCTAGAATTCGAGTGATACCTTGGCCTTGCAATGGCTCGCCGTGTGGTTTTCTCCATGCATCTGATAGAAACTCGTTGCCATCGATGCGCGCAATCGTTGTCGTGATGCGATCTTGCAAGTCGATGAGATAGTTCTTCACTGAACCTGTATCCATGTGTCACCTAAATTTCATAGTAGGTCGGTCTGAGAGTGCTTCAACCGTCTCGCAGGCTGCGGTGAATTTTTTGCACCATCCGCCAACACACGAACACCACAACAGGGGTGCTGAATCCCGCCAACATGTCAGGTGAAATATTCATCCCTGAGGCTTGCAAAGCCTTGCCAAGGTAAAGGGTCAAGCTGACCACGTAGTATGAGATCGCCGCAATCGATAACCCTTCCACCGTAGTTTGAAGCCTTAACTGAGTGGCTTGGCCTTTGGTCAGAGTCACTAGCAGTTGTTGGTTGTGGGTTTCGGTGGCGATATCCACACGTGTGCGCAACAAGTCGCTGGCGCGAGCGACGCGCTCAGCGAGTGCCGAGAGTCGTATGGAGGTGGCATTCACGGTCGCCATGGCCGGGTCTAAGCGGCGTTGCATGAACTCTCCGACCGTCTGAATGCCAGACAGCGGCTGCTCCCGCATCTCTGCGATCCGTTGCTGAACGATGGCGTCATAGGCGCGCGCAGCAGAAAATCGGTAACTGTTTTCTGCGGTTGTACTTTCGACTTTTGCTGCCAACGCTGCTAAATCATTGAGCAGCAGCTCATCTTTATCCATTTTTTTCTCAAAGCGTTCGTTGATTTCAACTAGCCTTAATTCGCTCTGCGTCAGGTGGGTCGCCAAGGTTTTCGCCAAGGGCAAACTCAGCAAAGACATGATGCGATAGGTTTCCAATTCAAGCAGTCTTTGCGCGATTCGACCGGATCGATTCTCTGAAGTATCCGCCGACGCCAGAACCAAAATGCGTTCAAAACCGTCTGCGCCAATGCGCAAATGGGTCATCAAATGCGAATGGGGTTGGTCGTCCAACGACCGCCCCATCTTGCAACCAATCACGGTGCCTTCTCCCAACCAGTGTCGCGCTTTGGCAAATGCGTCTGGGTCTTGCATGCCTTCGTTGAGCATGGCCAGATGAATCGCTGTGATGGTTTTGCCTGGAATGTCGAGCAACCAATCAGTACCCGTGGCAACAGAGGGCGTTAGCTCTGGCAAGTGGCTGCCCCACTGTGCGTGAGCGGGAAGCGGTTGAAATATGGTGTAGCGTGTGAATTCGGTGTGCCGCTCCCAGATCACTTTGTAGTCTGGACACTGTAGCTGCAGGAAATTCCCTTTCATTGATTCGAGATCGAGATCCTCATTGGAAGGAAGTTGCTTCAGGTGAGCCAATTCCGCAGATTTTTCGACCTCTTTGTTTAGAACCGCCACATAAGAAATCAATGCCGGAAGTTTGATCGTGGCCGAGGGCCGTGTGTGGATTTCGTCGTGCAACACAAGGCGCTGCGCATCATCAGCCGGCAAATACCTGCTTATTGTTTGGCTCATATCCGTTTCCCAAAAAGAATGTCAGACACCTGGCGTCAATTTTGGTTGACAATATCACATGACTCTAATTTGCAACACCCGGGTTTTGCCCAGCACAAGAAAATTCAGTCAAACGATCGAATGGTTGTGCCGTATTGATGCCTCAGTAAAAAAGTGGGCAGTTGTAAGATGACCACTCCGATGCTCCAACAGCACCATTTGTTATTGCAAACCAACTTGATCGCCCATGGCTGCATCTCCTAAATCTCTGACCGGTCTCGTCCCATTTTTAAAACCTTACCGCTTGGCTTTGGTGTTTGCCGCGCTGTTCTTGCTGTTGGCTGCGGTAACTACGCTTGCATTTCCTTGGGTCTTACGTCAACTAATTGACCAAGGGCTGTCCTCCGGCGCTTCGGCCCAGCAGTTGACGGGTAGTTTTTTACAGCTCTTTGCTGTTGCTGCCGCTTTGGCCGTCTTTTCCTCAGGGCGTTATTACACCGTGAGCTGGTTGGGTGAACGTATCACTGGTGACCTGCGCAATGCAGTTTATGGACATGTCCTCAAGCAAAGTCCTGCTTTCTTTGAAAACACGCAATCCGGTGAAGTGTTGTCACGTTTGACCAATGACACGACGCTGGTTCAAACCGTGGTGGGCTCTTCATTTTCCATGGGCTTGCGTAATTTGGTCATGGGTGCTGGCGCACTGTTGATGTTGGTCTGGACCAATCCCATCCTGATGTTGCAAGTGGTGACGGTCCTGGTGGCTGTGATTTTTCCAAGCGTCTATTTGGGCCGCCGCGTGCGGCGACTCTCAAGGGACAGTCAAGATCGGGTAGCCGATTCCAGCGCCATTGCCTCAGAGGTTCTCAATGCCATTGCGGTGGTGCAAAGCTACACAGCGGAGGGGCGAGAGACTCGCCGCTTCATCGAATCGACAGCGCGTGCTTTGGGCACGGCCTTGGGACGCATTCGCGCACGCGCCTTCTTGGTCGGATTCATCATCATGGCCTCGAGCGCAGTCTTGTTGTGGGGGCTATACATGGGCACCTTGGCTGTGAAGGCGGGTACCAGCACGGCGGGCCAATTGGGCGAGACGGTGATGTATGTGATCTTGCTGGCCAGTGCGTTTGCCGTGTTGGGGGAAGTCTATGGTGACTTGCTGCGCGCAGCAGGTGCCACAGAGCGCTTGATGGAGCTCTTGCATGCCGAATCCCATTTGAAAATTGCAGCACACCCTCAAACAGCGCCTTGGCCTCAAGGTGGTTCGTCCTTGCGCCTCGAGTCGGTCCAGTTCCATTACCCCTCGAGACCTGACACTTGGGCGCTCGATCAATTGAGCGGACAGATCTATCCCGGACAAACAGTTGCCGTGGTCGGCCCCAGTGGTGCAGGTAAGACCACGCTGTTTGATTTGTTGCTGAGATTTCACGACCCACAGTCGGGGCGCATCGTGCTTGATGGGTTGCCGATTGAGCAAATGAGCTTTCAAGACTTGCGTGATCGTATGGCCATCGTGCCCCAAGAGCCTGTGATTTTCTCGGGAACGGTGATTCAGAACATTCGTTACGGGCGCCCTGACGCTAGTTTGGAAGAGGTTCATGCCGCCGCGCAAGCTGCGTATGCGCAAGAGTTCATTGCCGATTTGCCCGAGGGTTTTGACACGTATCTGGGTGACCGTGGTGTGCGATTGTCCGGTGGACAGCGCCAGCGCATTGCTATCGCGCGAGCGATTTTGAAAAATCCGCCCCTGTTGCTGTTGGACGAAGCCACTAGTGCGCTCGATGCGCAAAGCGAAAAAATGGTTCAAGCTGCATTAGACAAAGCCATGGTAGGACGAACCACGCTGGTGATTGCACACCGCTTGGCTACGGTACAGCGTGCCGATGTGATCTGGGTGCTCGAGCGTGGTCGCCTAATGGAGCAGGGGACGCATGCTGAGTTGTTGGATAAAGGCGGACTTTACGCTAGTTTGGCAGCGCTGCAGTTCAACGCCACTTAAGGCATCTGGGCACTTTTCTCGCCTTTTTCCTCGCTTTTTTCGTTCTCATTTCTAGCGGCCTCTAGTGCTGCTTTTTCTCGCGCCCGCTGCAGACGCGTTTGTTCTTGCGCCTTGCGCACGTCGTGCATTTGCCAAAAAGCAAACACGAACACCAGCCCAAAAACTCCCAGCTCCAACCAGATTCCCATGATTCAGCTCCTGCCAGCTTGAACAAGCGAACCATGCTAGCGGGAATTCAGCAAACGGGCCTTTGAGCATCATCCATGGGCATGGGCGTCAATATATATTGACAGTTCAATTAATAAGGATACATTTACACCAATGCCTGTCAACTTGGGTTGACCGGCCTTCTCCTTTGGAGGTCCTATGAGCCTGATGACACGCGCCGAGCACGCCTTAAGTGCCCACTTTGAGCAAGCCGCAGGCACGGGTGCGCCCTCTCGGCTGGTTGCGGCCATGCGCCATGCCGTCTTTTCTGGCGGGGCACGCATTCGACCGCAGTTGTGCATGGCAGTGGCCACCGCCTGTGGCGACAACGCTCCCCAACTGACCAATGCCGCAGCCGTGTCCCTAGAGTTGATGCACTGTGCTTCGCTGGTGCACGACGACATGCCTGCTTTTGACAACGCCGACACCCGCCGAGGTCTGCCCACGGTGCACAAAGCCTTCGGCGAGCCGCTGGCCTTGTTAGCCGGTGACGGTCTGATCGTTATGGCCTACCGCGTCTTGTTGCAAGCCGGTGTGCAGCAGCCCGAGCGCTTGGTGGCGCTCATGGACAACCTGACCACAGGCGTCGGTTTGCCACACGGCATCGTCGCCGGACAAGCTTGGGAGTGCGAAACCAGCGCCGATCTAGGCCAATACCAGCGCGCTAAAACCGGGGCCCTGTTTGTGTCGGCCACCTGCGCTGGGGCGCTTAGTTGTGGCGTGGCACCTGAGCCTTGGGCTTTTCTGGGTCAATACTTGGGTGAGGCCTACCAAGTGGCCGACGACATCCGCGACGTGATCGCCGATGCCGCCACCTTGGGCAAGCCCGCAGGACAAGACACCTTGCATGCCCGCCCCAGCTCGGCGCAGGCGCTGGGCCTGACGGGTGCGATTGCCCATTTTGACCATCTGATCGACCAGGCCGCTGCGTCGATCCCTGCATGTTTTCACCGGGATATGTTGTGTCAATTGGTGCAGCACGAGGCAGAACGCTTGGTGCCGAAAGCCATGTGCGAAGGCTATTTCAAAGCCCATCCCAAGGTGGCTGCTGCCCCCATGAACGCGCCGCATTGAGCGAAAGAAACGCCATGTCTTTGCCCTTAGATCTGAACGCCAGTACCACCCAAGACACCAAGCCCACCTGGAAAGATGCGTGGCAAGCCCAGCTTGAGCGTTGGTATGCCCATCCAAGCTTGTACCGCTGGTCACTCGCCAACCCTTTGACCCGCTGGCTCACGCGACGACGCACGCGCAAATTGTTTGATTTGATGGCCGGTTTTGTGCACAGCCAGGTCCTGCTGGCGTGTGTGCGGCTGGACTTGTTTCGTCAGCTCTACCAAGCCCCTGCAAGCCTCGCGGAACTCGCCCATTGCAAGAATCTTGTACCGAGCGTTTTGCAGCGTTTGCTGTTGTCGGCAGTGGCTTTGGGCCTGTTGGAACATCGAAGCCACGGGCGCTTTGGTTTGGGCCCGCTGGGTGTTCCACTGGCTCAACATGAAGGCATTGCTCAGATGATTGAGCACAACCATTTGCTCTACCAAGACATGCAAGATCCCTTGCAGTTCTTGAGCAATGCGTGGAGCGGTGGGATGGCCGATTACTGGCCTTACGCGCATGACAAGCCAACTGCCACCGCACCTGAGGCAACGGTGGAGGTGGACAAGTTCACCCGCTATTCCCAGCTCATGGCGGCCTCACAAGGTTTTGTGGTGCAGGAGATTTTGTCCTCCTACTTTTTTGACGAGCACCGCTGCGTGCTTGATGTGGGTGCGGGCAAAGGCCGTTTTGTGAGCGAGCTCGCCGCACATGCGCCACACCTGCAATTCAAGATGTTCGACTTACCCCCCGTGTTGGCATTGGCCCGCGAGGGCCTTCATGCCAAGGGCCTGAGTGACCGTGTGAGCTTGCATCCAGGCAGTTTTCTGCATGACCCTTTGCCCCAAGGCGCCGACTTGATCACCTTGGTGCGCGTCGCCCACGATCACCCCGATGCGGTGGTGCTTCAGTTGCTGCAAAAAGCATATGACGCATTACCACTCGGTGGCGGCATTTTGTTGGCGGAACCGATGGCGCAGTCCCAAGCATCGACAGTCCGTAGCGATACGTCGGTCGATGCGTACTTTCATTTTTACTTGTTGGCCATGGGCGATGGACGCCTGCGCACGCCGGATGAGCTGATGGCCATGATGAAAGCGGTGGGTTTCTCGCATGTGGAGCGTGTGCCCAATGACATGCCCATCCATGCCCAGATTCTTCTGGGCCGGAAATCTAAGTGCTTACCCTCTGATCTTGAAAAAAGTGTCAATTAAATTTGACATATCTAAATGTAAGTATAAAAATACAACCATGAAATCCCAAGCCGTCGTTTTCAACAACCCCAAGCAGCTCAGCTTGAAGGCCTTGGACTTGCCTGTTCTGCAAGAAGGTCAGCTGGAGGTTGCCGTTGAGTTCAGTGGCATCAGCACGGGCACCGAGCGCATGTTGTGGGACGGCAGCATGCCACCGTTTCCTGGCATGGGATACCCCTTGGTGCCAGGCTATGAGACCGTGGGTCGTGTGGTGCGCTCTGCCTCGGATTTAGGTGTGCAAGAGGGGCAGCGTGTTTTCGTGCCGGGTGCTAACTGTTTCTCCGGTGTCAAAAGCTTGTTTGGTGGCGCAGCCTCAAGGCTGGTGGTGGCCGCCCAAAAGGTCGTGCCAGTCCAAGAACATTTGGGTGCTCAAGCTGTGTTGCTCGCGCTCGCTGCCACGGCCTACCACGCCGTGTCTGGTGGGGGGCAGCAAGAGCCCTTTGCTGCGCCTGAGTTGATCGTGGGTCATGGTGTGATGGGTCGATTGCTCGCGCGACTCACCGTCGCTTCGGGGCTGCCTGCGCCGACTGTTTGGGAAAACGATCTCACGCGATGTGCAGGCGCACAGGGTTACACCGTGTTGCAGCCGCAAGACGACCCGCGCCGCGACTACAACACCATTTACGACGTGAGCGGCGACGGTAGCCTGCTCAACAGCCTGATTCAGCGCCTGCGCCCGGGTGGCGAATTGGTGCTGGCCGGTTTTTACAAACAAGACCTCTCATTTGCCTACGCCCCGGCCTTCATGCGCGAAGCGCGCGTGCGCATCGCCGCAGAGTGGAAGCGTCCTGATCTGTTGGCCGTCAACGAGCTGGTGAATACCGGCCGCTTGTCGCTCGATGGTTTGATCACCCACACCCAGCCATCGACGAACGCTGGTTCTGCCTACGAGACTGCCTTCGGAGATGCGAGCTGTCTCAAGATGATCCTTGATTGGAGTGCCACCGCATGACCACCGTAACAGATACAGCCACCATTGCACAGCCCATCAAATTTGTGGAGCTGCTGCGTCGCGAAGCCGAAGTCGAACCCGATGCTGTGAGCACCACCGAGGTGACCAAAGAAACGCAAATCATTGCCATCTACGGCAAAGGCGGCATCGGCAAAAGCTTCACGTTGGCCAACCTGTCTTACATGATGGCTCAGCAGGGCAAAAAAGTGCTGCTGATCGGCTGCGATCCCAAAAGCGACACCACCAGCTTGCTGTTTGGTGGCAAGGCTTGCCCCACCATCATCGAGACTTCCTCGCGTCTCAAACTCTCAGGCCAGGCCGTGAGCATTGGTGATGTGTGCTTCAAGCGCGATGGCGTGTTTGCCATGGAGTTGGGGGGGCCCGAAGTCGGTCGCGGTTGCGGCGGGCGGGGCATCATCCACGGTTTTGAAACGCTCGAAAAACTCGGCTTTCACGATTGGGGCTTTGACTATGTGCTGCTCGACTTTTTAGGTGATGTGGTCTGCGGCGG
Source organism: Comamonadaceae bacterium (assembly GCA_947374535.1). Next base: position 8,556 of record CANCCJ010000071.1, read on the forward strand.
CTTTGGCCTGCCGATCGCCCGCGACATGTGCCAAAAAGTGATCGTGGTGGCCAGCAACGATTTGCAGTCGCTGTACGTGGCCAACAACGTGTGCAGCGCGGTCGAATACTTCCGCAAGCTCGGCGGCAACGTGGGCGTGGCGGGCATGGTCATCAACAAGGACGACGGCACGGGCGAAGCCCAGGCCTTTGCCACCAATGCCGGCATTCCGGTGCTGGCCGCGATCCCGGCCAACGAAGACATCCGCCGCAAGAGCGCCAGCTACGAAATCATTGGCCGCCCCGACGGCGAGTGGGGTCCGCTGTTTGCCGAACTGGCCAAGAACGTGGCCGAAGCCCCGCCCATGCGCCCCAAGCCCCAAACACAAGACCAATTGTTGGGCTTGTTCAGCGCCGATGTGGTGGGCCGCAACGTGGTGCTGGAGCCTGCCACTGTGTTCGACATGGTGGGCAAGGACGAAGCCATCAAACCTTCTCTGGAAGTCGTCTACGACGCGGCCTGAACGCCGCTGCCGACACACCCACAGGAACAGGCCATGACACGCACCATCCCGATCCATCCCAGCCCCCAAGCTGCGAACCCCGCAGGTCTGCAAGGCGACGGCATGGGCTGCCACGCGGGCACCGAAGCCATGGTGGCCGCGGCCAAAGAGGCGGGCAAATCCGAAGTGCTCGACCAGTACGCCCGCGACTACCCGCGCCAACCCGATGCCGGTCCGCACGACCAACCGCAAAGCATGTGCCCGGCTTTTGGTTCGCTGCGTGTGGGTTTGCGCATGAAGCGCACGGCCACCATCCTGTCAGGCTCGGCCTGCTGCGTGTACGGACTCACCTTCACCTCGCATTTTTACGGTGCGCGCCGCAGTGTGGGCTATGTGCCCTTCAACTCCGAGTCGCTGGTGACCGGCAAGCTGTTTGAAGACATCCGCGAAGCGGTGCATGCCGAGGCCGATCCGGACAAGGTCGACACGGTCATCATCATCAACCTGTGTGTGCCCACGGCCAGTGGTGTGCCACTGCAGCTGTTGCCCAAAGAGATCAACGGTGTGCGCGTCATTGGCATTGACGTGCCGGGGTTTGGCGTGCCCACCCATGCCGAGGCCAAGGACGTGCTGGCCGGGGCGATGCTGAAATACGCCCGCGAAGAAATCATGAGCGGTCCGGTGGCCGCGCCCCGCGCCGGCCGTGGGGCCTTGCCCACCGTGGCCTTGCTGGGCGAAATGTTCCCGGCCGACCCGGTCATCATTGGCCAGATGCTCGCGCCCATGGGCCTGGCCGCAGGCCCGGTGGTGCCCACCCGCGAATGGCGTGAGCTGTATGCCGCGCTCGACTGCAGCGTGGCCGCTGCCATCCACCCGTTCTACACCGCCAGTGTGCGCGAGTTCAAAGCCGCAGGCCGCCCCGTGGTGGGCTCGGCCCCGGTGGGCTTGGAGGGCACGCAAGACTGGTTGCAAAACATCGGTCAGGCCGCTGGCATCGCCCAGGCGCAGATCGACGTGGCACGCAACCAAGCCCTGACGCAAATGCGCGGTCTCTTGATGCAAAAGCCGATTTCGGGCCGCATCACCTTGAGTGGTTACGAAGGCTCCGAATTGCTGGTGGGCCGTTTGCTGATCGAATGCGGTGCCGATGTGCGCTATGTGGGCTCGGCCTGTCCAGCCACCGAGTGGAACGCGCAGGACATCGAATGGCTCAAGGCCAAAGGCGTGCAGGTGCAAATGCGCGCTTCGCTTGAGCAAGACCTCAACGCCATGTACGAATACCGGCCGCAGCTGGCCATCGGCACCACCCCGGTGGTGCAGATCGCCAAGCAAAACAGCGTGCCCTCGTTGTATTTCACCAATCTGATTTCAGCGCGCCCTTTGATGGGGGTGGCCGGTGCCGGTTCGCTGGTGCAGGTGGTGCAAGCGGCCATGGGCAACCAAAACCGCTTCAACGCCATGAAAGACTTTTTCGGCGATGTGGGCGCAGGCCACGCCGCAGGCGTGTGGGAGTCGGTACCCAAAGACCGGCCTGAGTTCAAGGCTGAGACTCGCCGTCAGCTTGAGAAGATTCTGAAAAAGCGCAAAGCCGAGGAGATGGGCTCATGAACCAAGTCAATCCTCCGCCCAGCATGGTGGCCAAGCCCAAGTCGCCCCTCATCCTCGACCACGACCGTGCAGGCGGTTACTGGGGCGCGGTGTATGTCTTCACCGCCATCAAGGGTTTGCAGGTGGTCATCGACGGCCCCGTCGGCTGCGAAAACTTGCCCGTGACCTCAGTGCTGCATTACACCGACGCCTTGCCTCCGCATGAGTTGCCGATTGTGGTGACAGGTTTGGCCGAAGAGCAGCTGGGCCGCGAAGGCACCGAAGGCGCCATGAAACGCGCCCATGCAACCCTTGACCCTGAACTGCCCGCCGTGGTGGTGACCGGCTCAATCGCCGAAATGATTGGTGGGGGCGTCACGCCCGAAGGCACCAACATCGCGCGCTTTTTGCCACGCACCATTGACGAGGACCAGTGGCAGTGCGCCAACCGCGCCATGTATTGGTTGTGGAGCGAATATGGCTTGCGCAAAGTACCTGCCCGCAAGCCTTTTGAAGAACGCCCCGAGGGCGAAAAACCCCGCGTCAATATCATTGGCCCCAGCTACGGCACTTTCAACAGTGCCAGCGACTTGGCCGAAATCCGCCGCTTAGCACAAGGCATTGGCGCTGAAGTCAACATGGTCTTCCCACTGGGTAGTCACTTGGCCGATGTCTCGCGCTTGGTCGAGGCCGATGTGAACATCTGTATGTACCGCGAGTTTGGTCGCATGCTGTGTGAAGCGCTGGAGCGTCCTTATTTACAAGCCCCCATCGGGCTGCACAGCACGACCAACTTCTTGCGTAAGTTGGGTCAGCTGTTGCACTTAGATCCTGAGCCTTTCATCGAGCGAGAAAAGCACACCACGTTGAAACCCATGTGGGACCTCTGGCGCTCTGTGACGCAAGACTTTTTTGCCACCGCCAGTTTTGCTGTGGTGGCAGGGGAGACGTATTCACGTGGCCTGAAAAACTTTCTTGAAATTGAGATGGGCTTGCCTTGCCGCTTCAGCGTTTCACGTACGGCAGGCACCAAGACAGACAACGCCGCTGTGCGCGAGTTGGTCAAAACGCAAACACCGCTGATCATGTTTGGCAGCTACAACGAGCGCATGTACCTGAGCGAGATTTCGGGCGGCAGCCCCATGCGCGCGGCCTTTATTCCTGCGTCCTTTCCCGGCGCCATCATCCGCCGCCACACGGGCACGCCTTTTATGGGTTACAGCGGTGCGACCTACGTGATCCAAGAGGTGTGCAATGCGCTGTTTGATGCGCTGTTCCACATCCTGCCTTTGGGAACCGAGATGGACAAAGCCCCCGCCACTCAAGCGCGTGGCGTGGTCGCTCCCAACGCTAGCTGGCAAGACCAAGCTCAGCAACGCTTGCGTGATGTAGTGCAAAGCCAGCCTGTGCTGGTGCAGATTTCTGCGGCTAAGCGCTTGCGCGACCAGGCCGAACAACTCTCGCAGGCTCAGGGCCAAAGCGAGGTCACCGAAGCTCATGTGAACGCTGCCAGTCGCGAGCTTGGCCTAGGAGTGGCGGCATGAGACCTATCTCGTTCAACACAACAGTAGGTGCCGCCATGTGCGGTGCTGCTTATTCGATGTCGTGGCCTTTGGCTGCGGATGCCCATCTGCGCGGGCTGTGCGCAACCCGGGTCGCAAGGCCTCTTTAAAAGGAGCAAAACATGTCCACCAAGACATCAATTTCCGGACTCTCCGATGAGGAAGCCCAGGAGTTCCACCATTACTGGATGCAAGGCGCCGTGGGCTTTACAGCTGTAGCTGTATTCGCTCACATCCTGGTCTGGGCGTGGCGTCCCTGGTTCTGATTCAGAGCCTGATTTTTAAACCCTAGATTGACGGAGTCACTGTCATGCAAAACACAACATATCTCAATGAGGACCATTCGCGTGCGGATGAGTCTCAAACCTATTGGACTATTTTTTTCATCAGTTTCGGATTTCTCTTCTCGATCGTTGTACTGGCCAAGCTGGTCGGCGTTCAGTGGCGTGATCTGTTGCCCGGTGCAGAGAATGCCAAGAGCATGAGCCATGGCGTGAAAGCTGCGGTGTACACCTTCATGTCCAACATCACTTAGGAGATTCACCATGTGGAGAATTTGGCGACTTTTCGATCCTTTGCGTGCCATGGTATTGCAAGGCATTTTCTTGTTTGGTTTGGC
>CANCCJ010000072.1 GCA_947374535.1 Comamonadaceae bacterium
GCGCGAGGATATTTAACGAGACGTCATCGCCATCAACTCACACACCAAACGCGTGCCGCAAGGCACGGGCGGCGTCGATGTGCGCGGTCAACGCCTCGGGTATGACGCGGCCCATTTGGATGAAGCTGTGCACCACGCCTTTGTAAATTTCCAAGTCCACCGACACCCCGCCCAAGCGAAGATGGTCGGCGTAGGCCACGCCTTCGTCCACCAACGGGTCGCACTCGGCCAAGCCCAGCCACGCAGGAGCCACGCCCGACACATCGGCCAGTAAGGGTGAAAAGCGTGGGTCTTGGCGGTCTGCGGCGTGGGACATGTAGTGGCTGTAAAAGTAGTCGATGCTGGATTTTTCTAGCAAGAAACCTTTTTCAAACGTGTGAGCAGATGGCATGTGCTCAGGCGAGGTGCCGGGGTAAAACATGAGCTGCAGCGTCAGGGCAATGCCTGCATCACGCGCGGCAATGGCCGTGGCCGCCGTTAGCGTGCCGCCCGCGCTGTCTCCACCAATGGCGATGCGTGTGGCGTCTAACCCTAGGCTGGTGGCGTTAGCGGCTAGCCACTGTAAGGCGTCGAATGCGTCGTTGTGCGCGGTGGGGAAGGTGTGCTCGGGCGCCAAACGATAGTCCAGCGACACCACAGCGCAGTGGCCCAAGTGAGCCAAGTGTTTGCACAAAGCCTCGTGGGTTTCGGGGCTGCCCACCGTGAACCCGCCACCATGAAAGTACAACAGCACGGGCAAGTTGGGGGCGGCGTGTTCGGCCCACAGTTTGGCGCGCAAAGTGGCGCCATCGCGAGCGGGGATTTGGAGCGTGTCGTCACGCGCCATTTTTTGTGCGTTCACTTCTAGCACACCTGCGCCAAGGGCGTAGGCTTGTTTGGCTTGTTCGGGTGTCATCAGCGCCATGGGCGGTCGGCCGGCTTTGGCAATGGCGTGCAGCACATCGCGCATGGCGGGCGTCAACAGGCTTTGCGGGTTACGAGGGTGACTCATGTGGGTTGGCTTTTGTAGATGCGGCTTTTATAGTGTGCCATGGCTCAAATTCTCTACCTCACCAACATCCAGATTGACTTTGGCGTGCTCGCGACCCTCGGGGCGGAATGCGAAAAGGCCCACATCCAACGCCCACTCATCGTGACCGACCCAGGTGTCAAAGCCGCTGGCATTTTGCAAAAAGCGCTCGATGCTTTGAAGGCCTCGCCCACAATTCAAAACATCGCGGTGTTTGACCAAACGCCCTCCAACCCCACCGAAGCGGCTGTGCGTGCCGCCGCGGCCGCGTATCACGCCGACCAGTGCGACGGCCTGATTGCTTTGGGCGGCGGCTCATCGATCGACTGTGCCAAGGGCGTGGCCATAGCCGCTACGCACGAAGGTCCGCTCAAAACCTACGCCACCATCGAAGGCGGCTCGCCCAAAATCACGTCTGCGGTATCGCCGCTCATTGCCGTGCCCACCACGGCGGGCACAGGCAGCGAAGTCGCGCGTGGCGCCATCGTCATCGTGGACGATGGGCGCAAGCTGGGGTTTCATTCGTGGCACTTGATGCCCAAAGCCGCCCTGCTCGACCCCGAACTCACGCTGGGCTTGCCCCCGGCCCTCACCGCCGCCACAGGCATGGACGCCATTGCGCACTGCATGGAAACCTTCATGGCCGCACCGTTCAACCCACCCGCAGATGGCATTGCGCTTGACGGCCTCACACGCGGCTGGGCGCACATTGAACGCGCCACGAATGATGGCCAAGATCGCGACGCACGCCTGAACATGATGAGCGCCTCAATGCAAGGCGCAATGGCATTTCAAAAAGGCTTGGGCTGTGTGCATTCCCTCAGCCACAGCTTGGGCGGCGTGAACCCGCGTTTGCACCATGGCACCCTGAACGCGATGTTTTTGCCTGCTGTTGTGCGTTTCAATGCCGAAGCTGAATCGGTACAGAAAGAGCGCCGCATGCAGCGCATGGCCTACGCCATGGGCCTGGGCGAAATACACCACCCTCTAGAAGCCGCAGAGGCTATGGCTCAAGCCATCATCGCCATGAACGTGCGTTTAGGTTTGCCCAAAGGCTTGGCTGAGATGGGGGTAAGGTCTGATTGCTTTGACTCAGTGATCGCAGGCGCCATGGCCGACCATTGCCACAAAACCAACCCGCGCTTAGCCTCTGAGCAGGACTACCGCGAGATGCTGAACGCAGCGATGTAACGCAACAAGCTTCGCGCTTAATCGCCTTTTGCGTGGTCGTGGCGGTGGTCAGGCATCTTGGCACCCACATGAAGTTCACCACGCGCTTCGGCCAGTTCCACTTGGCGTTGGCGTTCCGCCATGTGTGCTTTTTGCTCTTGGGTGCGTTGGTCGTGGCAGTGTGCGCAGCTCACGCCCAACACGTAATGGGGTGATTTTTTGTCCTCTTCGCTCAGCGGCCAACGGCATGAACGACACAGCGCGTGGTGGCCCAAGCCCAAACCATGGCCCACGCTCACGCGCTCGTCGAACACAAAACAATCGCCTTCCCACATGCTTTGCTCGGGGGGAATTTCCTCCAAATATTTGAGGATGCCGCCTTCGAGGTGGTACACCTCGTCAAACCCGCGCATCTTCATCAGCGCGGTCGATTTCTCGCACCGAATACCGCCGGTGCAAAACATCGCCACCTTGGTTTTTTTCGCAGCTTCCCCTTGCAACGCTTCTTGCGCATCGAGCCAAGCAGGCAGTTGCACAAAGTTTTTGAGCTTGGGGTCAATCGCGCCCTTGAAGGTGCCAATCGCCACTTCGTAGTCGTTGCGGGTGTCGATCACCACCACCTCTGGGTCGGCCAGCAAAGTGTTCCAGTCGGCGGGCTTGACGTATTGGCCGACGGTTTTGGTGGGATCTAGCCCGGGCACGCGCATCGTGACGATCTCTTTTTTTAGCTTCACCTTCATGCGCGTGAACGGTGGTTTGGGGCTCCACGATTCTTTGTGCGGCAAGTTTGACAAACGCGGGTCGGCATGCAAAAACGCCAGCACAGCCCGCACACCGGTCTCTGGGCCCGCAATGGTGCCGTTGATACCTTCTGGGGCCAGCAGCAAGGTGCCTTTGACACCATTGGCCTCGCAAAACGCCTGCAACGGCGGTTGCAAGTCAGCAAAGTCGGGTAAAGCGACGAATTGGTAAAGAGCAGCGGTAAGGTAAGTGCGGTCGGAATCCATGCCGTGATTATCGTTGCGGCTGCCTGGGGGAGGTTTTGCGATCCTCTGTGAGCTTTGCTGTAGCCACGCTCTGCGCTTCAGCCACCAGCTTCAGAGCACGCTAGTGCGGGTCACCGTCAAGTCAATTAACAACTGCGCCATGCCGTTCGTGCTGTTGTAGACCTCGTAGGTGTGGCTGTTCATCACCGCAGTTTGGCTGGTGTCCATAAAGCCACCGGTACTGTTCACAACATCTCCCGCTTTGCCGTCGATGATCAACTGATGGCGGTTTTCGGTCGAGCCAAATGCGTAGGTTCCACCCGTCCAGCCCAACGCAGCTTTTGTGCTGCTGTTGATCAGGTTCATGCCCGACATGTCCAGCACATCTTTCAGCGTCAGTGTCAGCGTGTTGTTGCCGTTCAGGTTGTTATCTCCACTGCTGCCGAGTTGGTCCACTGTGTTTTGCGCGAAGGCGCCTTTGGTTGAGCCAAAGAGCACGTGGCTGCGACCAGCATCAGCAGGGCCGACAGCCACATCACTGAGCTCGACAATTGACATGAACACCGGCACCTCACCTAAAGCCAACTGCGCCACACCCTCGGCGTTGTAACGCTTTTGATAAATACCAGTGCTGCTGCCGTCCTGAGCGTCTGACTGCCACGACACCACATAACCGCCATCCGCCAGGGATGACACCGCGGGGAAACGCTGTTCACCCGTGGTGAAGGTGTTCACAAGGAACTTGCTGCCTGATGTGACGCCCGCCGAGGTGAAGCGCTGGCCGTAAATTCCGCTGCCGCTGGCATCGGTCAGGACATCCCAGACAACCAGGTAGTCGCCACCGGTCAACGCGGTGACAGCAGATGTCGCTGTGTTAGCGGCACCCACCGCACCTACCCTGCCCATACTGACCGAGCCCAATGCAGTACCGCTGAAATCATAGGTGTTCACTAGCAGTTCGTTATCCCAGCCGATACCCCCACCATAACCACCCCAGGAAGCAAAGGCAATGGCAAACCCGCCCCCCTCCAAGCCTGTCACGCTCGGTAAAAGCTGACCGCTTCCTTGTAAGGCGTTGACCATGAATTCACTGCCCACGGCAACGCCTAGAGCGTCGAAACGCTTGGCAAAAATACCCTCCCCATTCACATCTGGCGATTGGTAGGTGGCCACAAAGCCACCCGTGGTCAGCGCTGCAATAGCGGGTAGGTTTTGGTTGCCTGCGGTTGTGGTGCTAAGAACAAAATCATTGCCGATAGCAACACCATTCGCGCCAAACAGGCGGGCGTAAACGCTGCTGCCACTGCCGTCGCCCTCAGATGAGTCCCAGGCCACCACGTATTGACCACCGGTCAGCGCGGTGACGACCGGAACGGTTTGCGCGCCCGCCGTCGTCGTGTTGATGACGACCTCTGTCCCTACTTTGACACCAGCGGAGGTGAAACGTTGGCCGTAAATATCATGATCGGTGCTGGTCGCAGAACCCGACCAGGTGATGAGGTAGTCCCCATTGGATAAACCAACCGCCGACGAGTTTTGTTGTTGACCTGTGGTGCTGGTGTTAACCAAAAATTCACTGCCCATGCGAACGCCCAGGGCCGAGAATTTTTGGGCATAAATTCCCGTCAGGTTGCCATCTTGCGAATCAGAAGTCCAGGTGGTGATGTAGCCGCCATCACTGAGCAAGGCGGTTTTAGGCACCGTTTGGGCCCCGGCTGTTGTGGTGTTGACCAGTGCATCTGGCACGAAGGTGTCAACCGTCATCTCGACGGTGTTGTTGGTATCCAAACCGTCGGTGTTTAGGTTGCCGGCGGCGTCTGCAAACTTACCGCTGGCCACGCTGATGCTGGCCGGTCTCCTGCTGCTGGCCTTTGGCGTGAAGGTAGCAGTGCGTATCAAGCCGGTGCCGGTGATAGGGCCCAGCGTGCCGCCGGTCACAACGATGTCGGTCGCATCAAAGGTGGCCAGTGGGTCTTCGCTGAAAGTGAAGGTGATAGTGGCGGCTTCGCCTGCTTTGAGGGCAGTGGCGTTGCTGGTGATGGCGACAGTTGGTGAGATGGTGTCAACCGACATCCCGATGGTGTTGTTGGTATCCGAACCGTCGGTGTTCAGGTTACCGGCGGCGTCTGCAAACTTGCCGCTGGCCACGCTGATGCTGGCTGGTGTTGTGCTGCTGGTAGCAGGTGTGAAGGTGGCAGTACGGATCAAGCCGGTGCCGCTGATGGGGCCCAGCGTGCCGCCGGCCACAACGATGTCGGTCGCATCAAAGGTGGCCAGTGGGTCTTCGCTGAAAGTGAAGGTGATAGTGGCGGCTTCGCCTGCTTTGAGGGCAGTGGCGTTGCTGGTGATGGCGACGACAGGATTGAGCAACGCAACCTGGGATGGCGTCAACTCACTCAATTGCGAGGGGCTTAGCGCGGCAATCTGCGCTGGCCCCAGGATCGCCAGTTGGGCATCATCCAGACTTGACATTTGAGTGGGTGTCAAACCTGTTACAGCATCCGGTGACAGAGCGGCCACTTGTGCGGCCGTGAGTTGATCCAACTGCGAGGAGCTCAGCTTGGCCACTTGCGCTGCAGTCAGCCCACCGAGTTGGTCGTTGCTCAGGCTGGCCAGAGCATCGGGCGTCATTTGCGCGACGGCCTCGGGGCTCAATGCGGCGACTTGGTCTTTCGTGAGTACGTCGAGTTGCACGGTGCTCAGCATGGCAACTTGCGCTGGGGTCAGGGCACCGAGTTGGTCGTTGCTCAGACTGGTAACGGACGTAGGCGTCAAGCTGGCAATGGTGTTTGGCGTCAAGAAACTGACTTCACTTGGGCTGAGTTGGTCGAGTTGAGATGGATTGAGCGGGGCCAATTGGGCTGGACTCAGGGTACCGATTTGCGATGGGCTCAGGGTCAGAGTACCAACCTGGGCTGTCGTGAGTTTGTCCAACTGCTCGGGGCTGAACTTGGCCACTTGTTCTGGGCTCAGGCTAGCAAGTTGTTCTGAACTCAGGCTAGCCACGGAGGCAGAAGTCAGACCGGTTATGGCCTCAGGGTTGAGGGCGCTGATTTGTGCCGGGCTGAGTTTGGCAACTTGCGCTGGGCTTAGGCTACTTATGGCCTCGAATGTCAGGCTACCGATAGCACTGGGGCACAAGGCAGCAATTTGACTGCTGGTCATTGCTAAAACTTGTGCTGATGTCAACGCAGCAGCTTGGGCCTCGCTAAAGCTGGCCATTGCTTCATCGCTCAAGGCTGAGATATTTGTACCGAGAGCTCTGATTTCATCTGCATCCAAGGTGGCGATTTGATCAACCGTAATCCCGTGCACAGCCGATGCGCTGAGTACTTTCAAATCGGCTATTGTCAATGCAGCGAATGCTGATGTGCTGAGTGCGGCTACTTGCTCACCCGTCAAATCCGCGGCCGGATTGTGTTTTACATCTTCATCAAAAGTAGCTGCTTTTTTTACAAATGCCGCCGTGCCGCCCACCACAGCCCATGGGCTAACAGTAGCTGCAACTATGGGCAAACTACTCAATGTAAATGTGTCTGCGACTGGCGGGCCACCGAGCGCTTGGCTCATTGGAGAAGCACCTTCTTTTAAACTGTAAAGTACTTCTTTTGTGCCAGTTTCTTCAGATATGTATTCATACAGGCTGCCGTCTTCGGCTTTCCCATAGAGGCCACCGTTTACTTCGGAAGACGAGTTAAGCGTGAAGTAGTCGTCCAATACCAAATCTGCTTTGTCGTCTGCGGTAAAACTAATCTCCAAGTTTTGGTTGACACGCTTGACTTTGATTTTCTTTGGAGCACTGTTTTCCTCAATGTCTGCCAATTGGTACTTGGTATTGGCCTCTGCCTTGATCTTTAAAGGCTGGCCCGCAACTCCTGCTCCAGTGACGATATTAAATGTGGTGTTTTTTTCGGAAGCGCCGGATTGAACGATTACTTTGTATTGCTTAGCCACGATGGTTTCCTTTAATTGCGAAAGTGAAGAGTTGCTGTTAATTTTTCGAATACTTTCGTATACGTTAATAATTTAAATGTACTCATCACCAAGGCATCACTGGTAGCCGTCAGTCAATCATTTTTTAAGTGGCCATTAAATTAACTATTGGTTTTTGAGTCGAAACCACACACCCGAGAAAAAACGTACACGTGTGAAGGCCTAACCCGTGAGGCTGAATATGCGCTAGCGTGGCTTAAAAAAAAGGTTTACTCAGATGGCGGCGCGGCGCTTGGCAAAAGCTGTTGACGCATTGGCTGAGTGCATCGAGTTACTTTTTCAAACCCTGCAACTTGGCAAACGCACTCGCCATGGCCGAACCCGCCACCGCTTGCGGTGACGCGGTGTAGCCACTGCTGTAGTCGCCGCCTGCCCCGCCCCGTTGGCGTTGATCACGCCCCGCGTGCTCAAAGCGGTTGTCTGAACGTGCCGAATGAGGACCATCCTTGCGAGCAGGTGCCGCATCCAGCTTCATGGTCAGGCTGATGCGTTTGCGGGCCACGTCCACTTCGAGCACTTTGACTTTGATGATGTCACCGGTCTTCACCACTTCGCGTGCGTCAGTGATGAACTTGTTGCTCAGTTGGCTCACATGAATCAAGCCGTCTTGATGAACGCCCAAGTCAACAAACGCGCCAAAGGCGGCCACGTTGCTCACTGTGCCTTCGAGCACCATGTCCACCTTCAGGTCTTTGATGTCTTCCACGCCGTCTTGCAGCTTGGCCACTTTGAAGTCGGGGCGCGGGTCGCGGCCCGGCTTTTCGAGTTCGCTCAAGATGTCTTTGACGGTGATCACCCCCACTGTGTCGTTGGCGAACAGTTCGGGGCGCAAGGTTTTGAGCATGTCGGCACGGCCCATCAACTCGGCCACGGGCTTGCCGGTTTGCGCCATGATGCGCTCCACCACGGGATAGGTTTCGGGGTGAACCGCGGTCATGTCCAGCGGGTTGTCGCCACCTCGGATGCGCAAGAAGCCGGCGCTTTGCTCAAACGTTTTTGCGCCCAAGCCAGTGACTTTCAGTAACTGCTGGCGGTTGACAAACGCGCCATTGGCTTCACGCCAACGCACCACGGCTTTGGCGGTGGTGGTCGAAAGTCCCGACACCCGAGTGAGCAGCGGCACGCTGGCGGTATTGAGGTCTACACCCACTTTGTTCACGCAGTCTTCCACCACGGCTTCGAGGGTACGGGCGAGTTCGCTTTGGTTCACATCGTGTTGGTACTGGCCCACACCGATGGATTTGGGGTCAATCTTCACCAACTCGGCCAAGGGGTCTTGCAAGCGGCGGGCAATGCTGGCCGCGCCACGCAGGCTCACGTCCACATCGGGCATTTCGTTGCTGGCGTATTCACTGGCGCTGTACACCGATGCGCCGGCTTCGCTGACCACCACTTTGTCAATGACTTTAGATGCATCGTGTTTGGCCTCAGCATGCTTCGACATGATCTTGATGAGTTCACCCGCCAGTTTGTCGGTCTCGCGGCTGGCTGTGCCGTTGCCAATAGCAATCAAGTTCACGCCGTGTTTCTCGGCCAGTTTGGCCAAGGTGTAAAGCGAGCCGTCCCAGTCTTTGCGGGGCTCATGTGGGTAGACGGTGGCGGTTTCCACGAGTTTTCCGGTGGCGTTGACCACGGCCACTTTCACGCCAGTGCGGATGCCTGGATCGAGACCCATCACCACGCGCGGGCCAGCGGGTGCGGCCAGCAGCAAGTCGCGCAGGTTGTCGGCAAACACTTTGATGGCCACCTTTTCGGCGTCCTCACGCAGGCGGGTGAACAGGTCGCGCTCGGTGGAGAGGCTCAACTTCACGCGCCAAGTCCAAGCCACGCATTTGCGGATCAGGTCGTCCCCCGCCCTGTTCGCGTGGCTCCAGCCGAGGTGCACAGCGATCTTGCCTTCGGCCAAGCTGGGTTTGCCTGGCTCTGGCTTGGCATTGACACTCGTCTGAGGCTCGGGCAACACCAGTTTGGCATCCAACATTTCCAGCGCACGACCGCGAAATACGGCCAAGGCGCGGTGCGACGGCACACGGCCAATGGGTTCGTCGTAGTCAAAGTAATCGCGAAACTTTGCCACATCGGGGTTGTTTTCGTCTTTGCCCGCTGCCAGCTTGCTGCGCAATAAACCTTCGACCCACAACCATTCGCGCAAAGACTGCACCAAAGCAGCGTCTTCGGCCCAACGCTCGCTCAACAAGTCGCGCACGCCATCAAGAACGGCGGCCACCGATGAGAAGTCCGCGCCTTCAATCTTGCCCGCAGGAAGAATGAACGCTTCAGCTTCGACATTTGGGTTGAGCGTAGGGTCGGCAAACAGCTTGTCGGCCAGTGGCTCCAAGCCTGCTTCTTTGGCAATCATGCCTTTGGTGCGACGCTTGGGCTTGAAAGGCAAATAAATGTCTTCCAGCTCTTGCTTGGTGGGCGCGGCCTCAATGGCGGCCAGCAATTCGGGCGTGAGCTTGCCTTGTTCTTGGATGCTTTTAATCACCGCAGCGCGGCGCTCAGTCAGTTCGCGCAGGTAGCTCAGGCGTGCTTCAAGTTCGCGCAGCTGAATGTCGTCCAAGCCGCCTGTGGCCTCTTTGCGGTAACGGGCAATGAAAGGCACGGTTGCGCCACCATCGAGCAGCTCGACGGCTGAGCGCACTTGGGCCTCGGATATCTTGATTTCGTCCGCGAGTTGGCGGGTAATTTTTGGCATGTGTAAGTCGCAGGAATTCGTCAAAGCGGGCAATTTTGCCCCAGCCGAAGCGCACCAGCCGCTCAGTCTTGCTTTTTCAGAATAAAGCCAACCCGTGGAAAGTGCACTTGCACCGTCCCTGCGCGTGCATCATGACGGCGCACGGTGTAGCGTGTGCGGGTGGCGGCCACCAATTCACCGACGGTGGGCTCCAACCCAAACGATTCCGCGGTGATGACCACAGGGCTGCCCAACGCGATGCCGTGGTGGTCGATGAAGGGTTCATGCGACATGTCTGTGGGCGTGCTGTCGTGCGCGATCTGGATGGCTTGGGTAGACGACAGGTTAGTGGGCATGCCGTGGCCAAACTTTTCCATGCGCAGCACCCAGTCGCGCACATGGGGCGTGGCGTCAAAAATATCAGCCAAATTAGGCACTTGGCGCAGCGTGTACCACGTGGGGTGGTAGGCTGAAAAGTCAGCAAGAGAGGGGGCATCGCCCAGCAAAAACGGGTGCTGCTCCAGCATGTGCGATAGGCGACGCAGATAGCTTTTGTACATGCCGATGGCGTCAGTTGCCAACATGCGTGGCGCACCACCGCGCATCTGGGTCCGGTCTTGCACAAAATGTTTCACGTCCTCAGGGGCCCAAGACGCCAACACATGTGCAGCGCCCGCCGGCTGAAAGTTATAAGCCATGGCAATGGGAAACACTAAGGTGTCTGCCCATTGCGCCACGATGCGCGCGGTGCCTTTCACGGCGTCGGGGAACAGAGTTGGAGTGGGTGCGAGGTGTTCAAGCACATCACAAATGAGGTTGGTGTCGCAATACACATCCGCACCGATTTGCATGAAGGGCGTGCGACGATGCCCGCCTGTCAACGCCACCACATCGGGCTTGGGCATGTACATTGGGATGGTGACACTCTGCCAAGCGCGGTTTTTATACCCCAAGATCAAACGCACCTTCTCCGCGAAGGGCGACAAGGGGTAGTGGTGAAGAATGATCTCTGACATGGTCGTCCTCGGGTTGAAGGGGTGCTTCTCCGAAGTGTGCCACAGGGCCCATGTCACGCCCCAACACCAGCCGCATTTGCACGCGCGTGCCCAAGTCATGGGACGCCCGCATGGTGGCGCCCATCGGCAACTTGACCGACAAGGCCTGCGCCGCATTCAATTGTCCGGGGCTGTAGTAAATCTCGGTCGCTATTTGCTTGTAACCGGGTTGGTTGGTCATGCGAGCCGTGATCACACCGAGGGAGGCAAGACGCTTGGCGGTTAAGTGGGCCAAGTTGGGAATACCCACGCCGTTGGAGACTTCAATCTTCAACCCATTCAACAGCGCAGGCACGAGCGGCAAGGCCGTGGCATCGCGCAGTTCATACACATGGGCGCTCAAGGCCACCAGTTGTGGCCCCTCAGGGGGAACAGGCTGCGTTGAAGCCTGTCCCAGGGCACTGTCTTTGTCGCGTCCGCGCTCTAGGGCTAACGCCAACAGCGCTTGATTTTTGCGCGTCAACACGCTGGTGGCGTCCAACACCATGGCCTGATTGAGCTGGTCTTGCGCTTCGTTCAGTCGTCCAGCCAGCATCAAGGCGTAGCCCCAGTTGTTATGCAGATACGCAGCTTGGGGGGCGATCGCCAGCGCACGCTGAAACAGCGCATCGGCTTGCACAGGTCGCTGCGTTTGTGCGTAGATCACGGCCATCCCGTTCAGCGCACCTACATGCTCAGGCTGCAAGATCAAGACCTTGGCATATCGGCCTTCGGCCAACTCCCTTTGCCCTAAACCATGTGCCGTTCGCCCCAAGGTGAACAACGTCTCTACCTCAGACACCGGGCTGGTGATGCGCGACATTGGCTGCATCTTGGGCGTGGCATCTGTGGGGGCCATCGCAAATTGCGAACACCCCATCAGCGCACCGGCTGACAGTGCCGAGAAATATTTGACATAGTGGCTCATGACGCACTCCTTTTTTAATTCTTCAATTTCCGCCATTCATGGAGGGCAGTAACACCTTAAAAATACCAATCATGGCGGGGCCCAAAATCACGATGAACATCGACGGGAAGATGAAAAAAATCAGAGGAAAAAGCATCTTTACTGGAATCTTGGCGGCCCGTTCTTCGGCACGCTGTCTTCGGGTTTCACGCATCATGGACGACAGCGTTCGCATGGCGTTGCCCACGTCGGTGCCAAAGTGTTCAGACTGCAACAAGATCGTCACAAACGTGGTGATATCGTCCACACCGGTTCGCTGTACCAAGTTGTGCAAGGCGTTCACGCGTGAGGCACCGGCTTGCAACTCCAGCAGCATCAGGCCCAACTCATCCGCCAAAGCGGGGCTGCTCATGTGCAACTCCTCGCAGCTGCGTCGCATGGCCGCATCTAGGGCCAAGCCTGCCTCCACGCACACTGTCATCATGTCGATGGCATCTGGTAGCGCCTGCTCTATCTCTTGCTGACGCGTGCGAATCTTCATGGCCAATACCGCATTCGGCAAGTAGCAGCCTAAGCAAGCCATGCCAACAGTGGAAAAGGCCACCGACAATGACAGGCTTTGCCCCCGTACAAGTCCGCTGTAAAACAAATACCCAATCGGCAAGAGCAACGTCAAGATAACCTTGACGCCAAAAAAAACAGTCAGCCAGCTTGCATCCCTCAAGCCCGCATTGAGGAACTTGACCCGAAGGTGCGACGCATCTTCTATGTCTTTGGGTGCCGACAAGTGGGCAAACGGTTGCGCTAATTTGGCCATCTTGGCTGTCCATGCAGGCCCAGTGACACTCGGCGTCTCAGCATCGCCTTGAATTTGATTCAAGCGCCGTCCCAAGGCTCGGTCACGCGTGAGCCAAAACCCTAGGCCCAGCACCAAACCTGTGAC
>CANCCJ010000073.1 GCA_947374535.1 Comamonadaceae bacterium
GGCCTGAGGATCAGGCACGAAACTTATTGGTAATAGGATAACGCCAATCTTTACCAAAACTGCGATGGGTCACACGAATCCCAACTGGTGATTGGCGGCGTTTGTATTCGTTGATGCGAATCAAGCGGGTGACCTTCTCCACATCGGCACGCGCAAAGCCTGCCGCGATGATGTCGTCTGAGCTTTGGTCGTTTTCCATGAAGCGCGAAACAATCTCATCCAAGACCTCATATGCGGGCAAGCTGTCTTGGTCCGTTTGGTCAGGGCGCAATTCGGCGCTAGGCGGGCGCGTGATGATGCGCTCAGGAATGGGCTCTGCGCCTGTGCCGTATGGGTCATGGGCATTACGCCAACGTGCCAGTTTGAACACCAAGGTCTTGGCCACGTCTTTGATGACCGCAAAACCACCGGCCATGTCGCCATACAGGGTGCAATAGCCCGTGGCCATTTCGCTCTTATTGCCCGTGGTCAGCACGATGGAACCAAACTTGTTGGACAAAGCCATCAGCAGCGTGCCGCGAATGCGGGCTTGGATGTTTTCTTCCGTGGTGTCGAGCTGGGTGCCTTCAAAGTCCGCCTTGAGCGAGCCCAAAAACGCCTCAAACTCCGGCACGATGGACACCTCGTCGTAGCGCACCCCCAATCGTTTGGCCATGTCACGCGCATCAACCCAGCTGATTTCTGCGGTGTAGGGCGATGGCATCATCACCGTGCGCACTTTGTCGGCACCCAAGGCATCCACGGCAATGGCCAACACCAAGGCTGAATCAATGCCCCCAGACAAGCCCAGCAAGACGCCAGGAAACCCATTTTTACCAATGTAGTCACGCACGCCCAGCACCAAGGCGTGCCACAAGTCGGCTTCTAGCGAGCCGTCGTCAACCACCTTGGCATTAAGGTGTACGCCCTTGTGGCGTGTGGCCTCAATGGCAAACGAGGCCACTTCAAAACTTGGCGCACGGCCCGCCAAAGCGCCGTCGGCATTGAGTGCAAAGGAGCGGCCTTCAAACACCACCTCGTCTTGCCCCCCCACCAAATGCGCATAAATCAAAGGCAAACCTGTGACTTGCACGCGACCACGCATGGCCTGCTCGCGCTCGTCGCCTTTGCCCACATGAAATGGCGAGGCGTTAATCACCGCCAACAGCTCGGCGCCTGCCGCTTTAGCGTCTAGCGCAGGCGCATCAAACCAAGCATCTTCGCAAATCAGCAAGCCCACCTTCATGCCGGCGACGTCAAACACACAAGGCTTGTCGCCAGCCACAAAATAGCGGCGCTCATCAAACACTTGGTAATTGGGCAACTCACGTTTGGCGTACGACGCCACCACTTGCCCCTCGCACACCACGCTCGCCATGTTGAAGCGGCGTTGCACGGACACCGAGCGCGTGCGCTCATCACGGCCCGAAGGATGACCGACCACCACATGCAAGCCCTTTAACCCGCTCAGGGCAGCGGACACCGTTTTCAGGGCATCATCACAGGCTTGGATAAATGAGGGACGTAGAAACAAATCTTCAGCGGCGTAGCCGCACAGCGACAACTCGGGCGTCAGCACCAAACGGGCGCCATCTTGATAAGCCACTGTGGCGCAGTCGATGATTTTCTGGGCGTTACCCGCCATGTCGCCCACCACGAAATTCAACTGAGCAACACAAATTTTGAGAGTCATGGCAGCAGGCACATTGTCCAAAGTAAAACAGGTCTAAAAAGCAAATGGATTATGTCATCCGCGTCCACGCAAGCCCGCTAGAAATTCCAGCTCAAGCATGGGGCACCTTACTCGCTCAGCAAGATGTACCCTCGCCTTTCATGCAGCACGCGTACTTAACGGCCTTGCACACCAGCGGCAGCGCCACCCCCGACACGGGCTGGACGCCTCAGTTTGTCACGCTTTGGCTGGACGACGACTTGGTCGCGGCCAGTGCGATGTACATCAAAGCCCACTCCTACGGCGAATACGTGTTTGACTGGGCATGGGCCAACGCCTATGCCGACCACGGACTGCGTTATTTTCCCAAAGCCACTTGCGCCGTGCCCTTCACCCCCGTACCGGGCTCACGCTTGCTGGCCGTGGATGCAACCGCTCGCCAAGCCTTGCTCAAAGCCATGTTGGATGTAGCGCAACAACACCAACTCTCATCCTTGCATTTACTCTTTACCAGCCCAGACGACCGTGCTGCGTGCGATGCCCTCGGCCTCATGCAACGCCAAACCGTGCAATTCCATTGGCATAACACCAACGTGCAAGGCGAACACTTTGGCAGCTTCGACGCTTTCTTAGCCAGCCTGTCTCAAGAAAAACGTAAAAAAATCAAACAAGAACGCCGCCGCGTCGCAGACGCAGGCGTGATATTTCGCACCTCAGTGGGCACCGCCATCAGCAGCAAAGACTGGGATTTTTTCTACCAATGCTACGAACGCACTTACCTTGAACACGGCAATGCACCTTACCTCAGTCAGGCTTTCTTTGAGCACATGCAGCAACACATGCCCGACAACTGGGTGCTCTTTGTGGCCGAGCGCGAAGGCGTTTCCATCGCCAGCAGCTTGGTCGCGGTGCAAGGCCTAGGTACGCCAAACGCTGTCGCCTATGGCCGCTACTGGGGCGCGTTAGAACGCGTCGACTGCCTGCACTTCGAAGCCTGTTACTACCAGCCACTGAACTGGTGCATTGCCAACGACGTACAGCGTTTTGAAGGCGGCGCCCAAGGCGAACACAAAATGGCCCGCGCCCTCATGCCAGTGCCCACCTACAGCGCGCATTGGCTAGCTCACCCTGACTTTGCCGATGCGGTGGAGCGGTTTTTAGAGCGGGAATCAGCAGGCGTCAACAACTATCTAGACCATTTGGCAGAACGCAGCCCATTCAAGCGCGAAGAGCCACAGTAAATCTGCGAGCAAACAAAGCAGACACAAAAAAGCCCGCAAAAGCGGGCCTTTCGATGAAAACAAGAAAGAATCACTTCTTGTAGTTGGCCATGCCGTCCAAGATTTCTTTGTGGGCAGACTCAATGCCTTCCCAGCCTTTGACCTTGACCCACTTGCCTTTTTCGAGGTCTTTGTAGTGCTCAAAGAAGTGGGCGATTTGTTGCAATTGCAACTCGTGGATATCAGCCAAAGACTTGATATTGCTGTAGCGAGCCAAGATTTTTTCTGTAGGCACTGCCAACACTTTGCCGTCAACGCCGCCTTCGTCTTCCATCAACAAGATGCCCAAGGCACGACAAGGCACCACCACGCCGGGTGGCAATGGGAAAGGTGTCATCACCAAAACGTCCACCGGGTCGCCATCGCCCGCGATGGTTTGTGGCACATAACCGTAGTTGGTGGGGTAATGCATGGCCGTACCCATGAAGCGGTCCACAAACAGAGCACCAGACTCTTTGTCGACTTCGTACTTCACAGGATCCGAGTTCATCGGGATTTCGATGATCACGTTGAAGGCTTCAGGAACTTTGCTACCGGGGGTGACTTGATTCAGGGACATGGTGTCTTGTTATAAAAGTTAAAAAAGAAACACAGAGGATTAGCCCCGATTTTACTTTCACGGGGCTTGCGTCTTCGCGTTGCCTTTGAAACTCTTATTCGTGGGTACTTTTGCCGGTTTCGTCCATCAACCCTAAAAAAACACGCAAAAAGTACACCGCCATCACCAGCACAAAGGCAATCACCGCCACGCTCATCAAGCCGTAGTCGGTCGAAAAAAGGTCAATCCAAGCTTTCATGGGGTTACTCCTATCAATTGCAATGCCCCAACTTTGCCCCGTCTCAAAGCTTGCCGCACTGATCTACATCAAGGCTTAGGGGATTCGTGGCTCAGGCAAAATCAAAGCTATGTCTGAACGCGTTATTCCCTTGGTCGATCAACGGCTACTAGCTCTACCTGCCAAGCTACCGGTCCACCCCATTGCCGCCACAGGGCTGCTGAGTGACAGCCTAGGCCGCCCGCTGCACGACCTGCGCATCAGTGTGACCGACCGTTGCAACTTTCGTTGCAACTACTGCATGCCCAAAGAGGTGTTCAACAAAGACTACGCTTACCTGCCCCACAGCGATTTGCTGAACTTTGAAGAAATCACCCGCCTCGCCAAAGTATTTGTGGCCCACGGCGTGCGCAAAATTCGACTCACCGGCGGGGAGCCGCTGCTGCGCAAAAACCTTGAAATCTTGGTGGACCAGCTGGCCAACATCCCAACGCCTGACGGCACACCGCTCGACCTCACACTCACCACCAACGGCTCGCTCTTGGCCCGCAAAGCCAAGTCGCTCAAAGACGCCGGTTTGAACCGCGTGACCGTCAGCCTAGATGGTTTGGACGATGCGGTGTTTCGCGCCATGAACGATGTGGACTTTCCCGTCTCCGATGTGCTCGACGGCATCGCCGCCGCCAAAGACGCGGGTTTGGGGCTGGACGCAAACGGCCAATTGACAGGCCTCAAAGTCAACATGGTGGTCAAGCGCCGCACCAACGTCGACCAAATCTTGCCCATGGCCCGCCACTTCCGAGGCAGCGGTATTACCTTGCGCTTCATCGAGTACATGGACGTGGGTGCCACCAACGGCTGGTGCATGGACGATGTGCTGCCTTCTGCCGAGGTGATTCAACACCTCCAACAAGAATTTCCGCTCGTGGCATTAGAAGCCAGCGCCCCTGGTGAAACCGCCCAGCGTTGGGGCTATGCCAACACAGCAGGTGCGTTCGACCCAAGCTTGGGCGAAGTGGGTGTCATCAGCAGCGTGACCCAAGCGTTTTGCCACGACTGCAACCGTGCCCGCCTCTCCACCGAAGGCAAGCTCTATCTCTGTTTGTTTGCCACGCAGGGTTACGACTTGCGCAGCCTCATGCGCGGAGCAAACGCCACAGATGCAGATCTTGCCTCGGCCATCGGCCACATTTGGCAAAAGCGTGACGACCGCTATTCCGAGCTGCGTGCCTCCATGCCTACGAACAGCGCCTCCAACGGTTCATCCACTGCGCGCCGTGTCGAGATGAGCTACATCGGCGGCTAAGCCGCCCCCTGATAGAAAACCGAATACATCCACATGACACACACCATCGCCCCCCAAGACATCACCGGCCTCATCTTGGCCGGCGGCCGAGGCAGTCGCATGGGCGGCGTGGACAAAGGCTTGCAAAACTTCAACGGCATCCCCTTGGCCTTGCACACCCTCATGCGACTAGGTCCGCAGGTGGAAAGCGTGATGGTCAACGCCAACCGCAACCTCTCGGCCTACGAATCGTTTGGCGCATCTGTCTGGCCCGATGCCTCGGCTGACTTTGCTGGGCCTTTGTCGGGCTTTTTAGTGGGGTTAGAACGCGCAGAAACGCCCTACGTGCTCACGGTGCCTTGCGACACGCCACGCCTGCCCCTCGACCTGGCTGAGCGCCTAGCCGCAGCCATGGTGCGCGAAGACGCAGACATCGCCATGGCAGCAGCCCCTGAAATAGACGACAGCGGGCAAGCCCACATTCGCACGCAGCCCGTGTTCTGCTTGATGAAGATCGAATTGTCTGAAAGCTTGGTCAAGTTCACCCACGCGGGTGGTCGCAAGATTGACGCATGGACAGCCCAACACAAAACCGTGGTTGTGCCCTTTGACGCGCCTGGTGACGACCCGCTGGCGTTTGCCAACATCAACACCTTGACCGAACTGCAAGCCCTGGAAAACGCTGCACCATGAAAAGTATCGACGACATCGCCGCCGCGCTGCAAGGTTACGATCCACAAGCCTTGAGCGTGGACCAAGTCAACGCGTTTTTGCGCGAACTCGTGCAGCCCTTGTCTGCCCACGAATCGCAAGACGTTTATTTGTTTGACGCCCTCGGTCGCGTGCTGGCGCAAGACGTCATCTCCCCCATCAACGTGCCCGCGCATAACAACTCGGCCATGGATGGCTTTGCGTTTGATGCGTCGCAGTTGCAAGCCGACCACCCCCTCACCCTGCGCGTGGTGGGCACCGCACTGGCGGGCAAAGCGTGGCAAGGCAAAGTCAACGCGGGCGAATGTCTGAAGATCATGACCGGCGCCATCCTGCCCGACGGCCTAGACACCGTGGTGCCGCAAGAGTTCTGCCAAGTGATCAGCACACACGATGTGAGCACCGTGACCATCCCGCCTAAGCTTTTGAAAGCCGGTGACAACCGCCGCTTGGCCGGCGAAGACCTGATGCAAGGCCAGCCTGCGTTAAAAGCAGGCCAACACCTTATGCCAGCTGCACTGGGCTTGGTTGCCAGCCTAGGCCTGCCGGATGTGCGCGTGCACCGCCGTTTGCGTGTGGCTTATTTCTCCACCGGAGACGAAGTGCTGAGCCTAGGCGAAGCCCCGCGCGAAGGCGCGGTGTACGACAGCAACCGCTACACCGTCTTTGGCCTGCTCACCCGCATGGGCTGCGAAGTCATCGACATGGGCGTGGTGCGTGACGACCCTGCGCTCTTGGGGAACGCATTTGCCAGAGCCGCGCTTGAGGCAGACGCCATCATCACCAGCGGTGGCGTGAGCGTTGGCGAGGCCGACTTCACCAAAGCCATGATGAAAAAACTCGGCGACGTGGCGTTTTGGAAAATCGCCATGCGCCCGGGCCGCCCCATGGCTGTGGGCCGCATTGGCAAGTCGGTGTTGTTTGGTTTGCCCGGCAACCCCGTGGCTGTGATGGTGACCTTCCTCGCTTTTGTGCGCCCTGCACTGCTGCGCATGATGGGCAGCACATCGCAGTCTGCGCCACTGCTGCGCGCCAAGAGCCTAGAACCGCTACGCAAAAAAGCGGGCCGCACTGAATACCAACGTGGCTTTGTCAGCAGCGCCGCAGATGGCACGCTGCAAGTACGTACCACCGGCAACCAAGGCTCAGGCGTGCTGAGCTCCATGGTGCAAGGCAATGGCCTCATTGTGTTGCATCACGCGCAAGGCAACGTCGCCGTGGGTGACGAGGTGGATGTGATGATGTTTGACGGAGCCATCTAGGCCAGGTCTGCCTAGTGTCTTAAGGCATCATCTCCGCCGGAATTTCCATCGGACCTTTGCCGCTGTACTTTTCAAGGTAGATGTAAATCACAGGCGTGATGTAGAGCGTGATCACTTGCGAGAACGCCAAACCACCCACCACCACAATCCCCAAAGGCATGCGCAACTCAGCGCCTGCACCCAGCCCCAAAGCAATCGGCAAAGCGCCCATCATGGCCGCGAGCGTGGTCATCAAGATGGGACGAAACCTCGTCAAACAAGCTGTGCGAATGGCTTCACGTGGCGTCATATTGTGCTGGCGTTGCGCTTCAAGCGCGAAGTCAATCATCAAAATCGCGTTCTTCTTCACAATACCAATCAGCAACAAGATACCGATGGTTGCAATGATGGTTAGTTCCATACCAAATAATCTCAGGAACAAAAGCGCACCAATCGCTGCTGATGGCAAGCCAGCCAAAATTGTGAGTGGATGGATGTAGCTTTCGTACAAAACACCCAACAAGATGTAAATCACAAAGATGGCGCTGACCAGCAAAATAATCTGCCCAGACTGACCACTTTGGAACACCGCCGCATCGCCGCCGTAGCTGGTGATGATGGTGGCAGGCAACTCGATGCCTTTGGTGAACTGGTCAATCTTGGATGTCGCATCACCCAGTGGCACATCAGGCGCCAAGTTAAACGAAATCGTGACCGCTGGAATTTGCCCCTGATGGTTCACCGCTGTTGGACCAATGAAGCGTTTGAAGTTCGCCACGCTCGACAGCGGCACCAAACGGTCCGTGGCGCGACCGCGCACGTAGATGTCGTTCAAGCCCGCTTCGAATTGGCGACTTTCTTCTAGCGACTCCAAAATCACTTGATAGGTGTTGACCGGTGTGTAAATGGTGGAGATTTGTTTCTCGCCATACGAGGAATACAAAGCCGTGCGAATGTCTGCCATCGTCACGCCAGCACTGGCGGCTTTTTCGCGGTTGATGTCGACCAACACGTTCAAGCCTTTGAGCTGTGAGTCGGTGGTAACGTCGCGAAAGATGGGGTCTGCACGCATTTGACGCACCATCTTTTCAGACCATTCGTTCACACCGTCAAAGCCCACGCTTTGCAAGATGAACTGGTAGCGGCTTTTACTGACCTTGCCGCCGAGCTGCAAGTTCTGGATAGGACGCATGTAGACGTTCAAGCCAGGCAAAGTGCGAAACTTGCTTCGCAAACCTTCCAGCACTTTTTGCATCGGTGCACGGTCGCTCTTGGGCTTGAGGTTCAAGAACATGCGGCCGTTGTTGGGTAAGTTGCCACTGGCACCACCCCCGCCCACAAACGACACCATGCTCTGCACGTTGGGGTCGTTCTTGACCATTTCAGCGGCCTGGTCTTGTAAAGCCAACATGGCTGAAAACGAAATGTCTTCTGCAGCTTCTGTGGTCATCAAAATTTGACCCAAGTCTTCTTCAGGGAAGAAACCTTTAGGCACCCAGATGTACATGGCAATGGTCACCACAAACGTGCCAATGGCCACACCCAACACATGACGCTGATGGGCCAAACACCAGTCCAAGGTGGACTCGTATTTGCGCAGCACTGCGTGAAAAATTTCATCGAACTTGACGGTGATCCAATAATCTTTCGGCTCCTCGCCATGCTTGGGCAAGAAGCGGCTGCACAACATGGGCACCAAGGTGAGCGACACGATGGCCGACACCAGAATGGACAACGACACCACCACAGCAAACTCACGGAACAGCAGACCAATAGGCCCAGGCATGAAGAAGATAGGAATGAACACAGCCACCAACGAAATTGAAATCGAGATGATGGTGAAGCCCACTTCTTTACTGCCCTTCAACGCAGCTTTCAAAGGGTGCATGCCCTCTTCTACATAGCGCACGATGTTCTCAAGCACCACGATGGAGTCATCCACCACCAAACCCACGGCTAGCGTGATACCCAGCAGCGACACGTTGTCTAAGCTAAAGCCCAGCCAGTACATCAAGAAGAACGCACCAATCAACGAGACCGGCAAACTCAAAGCCGGAATGATGGTGGCTGCTGCGTGCTTCAAGAACAAGAAGATCACCAACACCACCAACACAATGGTCAAGGCCAAGGTATAGTTCACGTCGTGAATAGATTCGCGAATCGACAGAGAGCGGTCGTTGAGCAAGTTGATCTGCATGGATGCAGGCATTTGCTTTTCGAACTGCGGAATCATGCGGCGAATACCGTCCACCACCTTCACAGTGTTGGCACTGGGCTGGCGCAGCACCGCAATAATGACTGACCGCTCACCCATGAACGAACCGCTGGTCTTAACTTGTTCATAGCTTTCGCTCACCACTGCTACGTCCGACAAACGAATAGGCACACCATTGCGTTGTGCGATGAGCAAGTCTGCAAATTCTTTAGCACGAACCAATTGCGGGTTGGCATAAATCGTCAACGCTTGACGAGGGCCATCCAACACACCCACAGGTGAATTTGAGTTGGCTTTGTTGACCGCTTGGGCTACATCGTCCATCGTCAAATTATTCAAGGCCAGCTTGGCGGGGTTGGCGCGAACGCGAACCGCATATCGTTTTTGACCATAGACCAAGACTTGCGCCACACCATCGATGGTGGACAAATTTGGAGAAATCAGGTTTTCCGCATAGTCGCTGACCTCGAACAAATCCATCGCTGGAGAATTCAAGGTCATGAACAACACCGGCGCATCAGCAGGGTTGACCTTGCGGTACGACGGCGGCGTGGTCATCTCAATGGGAAGGCGACGCTGGGCTCGCAACAAGGCAGCCTGTACGTCCACAGCCGCTTTGTCGATGTCTCGGTCGTTGTTGAATTCCAGCGTGATGCTGGTGGTGCTTAAAAAATTGGTTGAGCTGATGACGGTGATACCGTCAATCGTGGAGAACTCTTTCTCCAAGGGCAAGGCCACAGAAGCTGCCATGTTTTCTGGACTAGCGCCCGACAACGTAGCCGACACCTGAATGACCGGGCTGTTAAAACTAGGCAGCGCCGCCACGGGAATTTTGGTGTACGCAATGACACCGGCTACCACTGTCGCCATGGACAGCAGAATCGTCATCACAGGACGACGAATGCAGAGTTCTGAAATCGTCATTTTTGTGCTTCGGCTTTGTTTTCTGGCTTGGCTTCAGGCTTGGCATCCGCCTTTTCTTGTGGCTTCGCATCGCCCTTGGCTTCTCCTTTGGCTGCGGCCTCTTTCACTTTGCTATTGGGGCGCAAGTTTTGTTTGCCTTCCACCACCACTTTATCGCCGGCATTGATGCCAGTGATGACCGCAAAGCCTTGGCTTTGGGTTTGCACTTTGACAGGCTTCAAGGTCACCGTATTTTCGGCATCCACCACAAACACTTGGTCGCCACGAGCATTCGTCACGACGGCTTGCGAAGGCACCACCAACACATCTTTGAAACTACCGGCTTTGACCTGCAGCCGTACGAACTGGCCAGGAATTAATGTGTGGTCAGCGTTATTCACCACCGCCTTGACCTTGACTGCACCAATGGCTTGGTCGACTTGGTTGTCAATCACATAAACCTTGCCTTCACGCTTTTTGCCATCGCCCATTTGAAAGTTAATGGTCGGCGTTTGACCTGCTTGCTGCGCAGCAAACAAAGCAGGCAAAGCACTTTCAGGGACAGTGAACTGAACGTTCATCGGGTCTAGCTGTGTGATGGTGACCATCGCACCTTGGGTGGTGGTGGTGGTCGCGGTGGTGCTGGTAGACACCGTGTTGCCGGGCTGCACTAGTGCACCAGGGAACACGTTGATGATGCCCGCACGCCCTGTGATGGGTGAGCGAATGTTGTCATAGCTCAAAGCAGCTTGGGCAGCACGCGCAGCGGCTTGAGCGGCTTGCGCATTCGCGCGTGCGGTGTCAACCGCACCTTGCGCCACAAACTGTTGACGCAGCAGCTCTTCAGCCCGGTTGAGTTGGCGCTGGGCATCGTCTGCAGTGGCTTGCGCTTTGTCGTAATTGGCGCGGTCGGCACGGTCATCCAAGCTAATCAGCATGTCACCCGCTTTGACCATTTGGCCTTCTTTGATGTGAACCTTAGCCACCACATTGGTCACTTGCGGACGAATGTCAACGATGTTGGTGGCCACCGTGCTACCCGTTGCATCTAAGACCACAGGGAAGTCACGCTGCTCGACGACAAACGTGGTCACCGTTTGGACCACAGATTTAGCCTGTGCGCTATCAACTGGCCAAAAATATTTGGCTGCACCACCGGACAACGCAAGGGCCACAGCCACCCAAATCAAACTCTTTTTTGTAACTTTTTTAGACTTGTATTTCATAGCGAGCAAAAATTTTCTCTGCGTATTTTGACAACAGCAGGCAATGTACCAGTTACACCCGCTTTGAGCAGCTACATAGCCCTACGAGGGGCTATCAATGAGAGAGCTTTACAACAGCTTCACACAAGCTGTCACTTAGCTGACAGGACCAATTCCACACCTCGGTTAGCCAAGCCATCCGCCCGCTCGTTATCCACATGACCCGCATGGCCCTTGACCCAATGCCAAACGATGTCGTGATCCCCTTGGTGGGTCAATGCGTCGAGCTGTTGCCAAAGATCGGCATTTTTCACAGGCTGCTTGGCCGCAGTACGCCAACTGCGGGCTTTCCAGCCATGAATCCATTCGGTAATACCTTTGCGCACGTATTCGCTGTCTAAGTACAAAGCCACGACACAGGGGCGCTTCAAGGCGCGCAGGGCTTCGATGACGGCCATGAGTTCCATGCGGTTGTTGGTGGTGTCCAGCTCGCCACCAAAGAGCTCTTTCTCTTGGCCCGAGGGCGACCGCAGTAACGCACCCCAGCCGCCTGGGCCTGGGTTGCCCTTGCAAGCGCCATCGGTGTAAATTTCAACGGTGTTCATTCATTCCTTTTGATGCGGTATTGGAGGCTGTCGTCACCACGGTGGCGGTGCGCGGCAGCGCCTTTTTCCATGCAGGCGACATCAGCCGCATGCCATGCACCCGCTTGACGGCCACCATGCCATACACCGCGCCCAAAATAGGCCACCAGCGCACGCCCGCCTCGTCCATCCAACGCCATCGACTCAGCCAACGCTCAGTTTTCACCGCTGGGCGGTAGCAACCAAAACTGGTGGACTCCACCTCAAAACTCAGCAGTTGAAGCCAATCGCGCAAGCGGCGCTGGCCAATGAAATCGCCCACCTCCGAAAAACCGCGTCGGCAGCTCTTACTCAAGCCCCAGAGGCTGTTGGGATTGAAGCCACAAATCACCACCCGCCCCTCGGGCACCAAAACCCGTTCCACTTCACGCAAGGTGGCGTGCGGGTCGTAGCTCAGTTCTAGGGTGTGGGGCAACACCAGCAGGTCCAAACTGGCACTGGGAAACGGCAAGGCTTCGTAGTTGGTCAACAGCACTTCGCGGCCCAAGGGCCATGGCTCGGGGTGCATGTCGCAGGCCAGCCAACGGTGGGGCATACGATTGGCCTGCAAAGCATCAATCGCAGAAAAGCCCAACTGCAAGGCATGAAAACCAAACACATCGGCCACTGCACGGTCTAAATACGTTTGTTCCCACGCGCACAAATACTGTCCGGCGGGGGACGCCAGCCAGTCAGGCAAACTATCGTTTTTTAAAGGTGTGGATGACATGAAGCTGATTGCACTGCCCGCGTTCTCTGACAACTACCTGTGGTTGTGGCAACAAGACCAAATGGCCGTGGTGGTCGACCCCGG
>CANCCJ010000074.1 GCA_947374535.1 Comamonadaceae bacterium
CAGATGAGCACCGATATCGTGGCTGAAAAAACCACGTCATCCGCAGAGCCTGAAGGTTTGCAAGAGATGGGTGGCGACACAGTGGCAGATGCCCCAGAGACCAATGACAACGCTGTGTCTTTGGGCGATGAAGTGGTCGAAGCAGACAAGGTGATCGAGGTGCCAGAGGGCTTCTACACCGGCTTCTGGGGTACGGCACTGGTGCTGTTTGGTTTGCTGGCTTGGTACTACAAAGGCTTTGACGCTGAGCAATTTGAGATCCTGAACATGCTGGTCAAGTCGGTGATGCCACTGGGCATCCTGACGGCCGTCGTTTTGGGCGTCATCTTGCTGGGCTTAGCCACCGCCACTGAATCGGCGGCTGTGGGCGCCACAGGCGCCTTCATCATGGCATGGTGGTCTGGCTCGCTGGACTTTGACAAAACCAAGCAAGCGGTGTTCTTGACTGCCAAAACCACCTCGATGGTGTGCTGGTTGTTTGTGGGCTCCGCACTCTTCTCAGCCGTGTTTGCCGTCTTGGGCGGCCAGCGCTTGGTGGAAGAGTGGGTCATGGCCATGGACCTGACACCGTTGCAGTTCATGCTGCTGTCGCAAGCCGTCATCTTTGTGCTGGGCTGGCCGCTGGAATGGACCGAAATCATTGTGATTTTTGTGCCTATCTTCTTGCCATTGCTCACCCACTTCCAAATCGACCCGATCCTGTGGGGCGTGCTGGTGTTTGTGAACTTGCAAGCAGCCTTCTTGTCACCGCCTGTGGCGATGTCTGCCTTTTATCTGAAAGGGGTGTCACCGCCGCATGTGACCATCAATCAGATTTTTGCGGGCATGATGCCTTACATGTTCATCGTCATCATTTGCATGGTTTTGATGTACATCTGGCCCGGGCTGACCCTCTGGTTGCCTGACTACCTGTACGGTCCTAAATAAGCCGCACACGGGTTTGTATCCAGCCGCAGCGCCTTTTGGCACTGCGGCTTTTTTTATTAGGGCAAATCCTCTGCACAAAAGCTGTTGAGTTGCTATGATTGACGTTTACGTAAACGTAAACTTTAATTTTTCGTTTCATCTTCCGTTTCTCGGAGCATTCCATGTCTGACTTGTCCGCCGAATTCCAAGCCCTCGCCAACTACAAGCCCACGCAAAAAGTGCGCTTCGTCACGGCCGCCTCTTTATTTGACGGGCACGATGCTGCCATCAACATCATGCGTCGCATCTTGCAAGGCATGGGTGCCGAGGTGATTCACTTGGGCCACAACCGCTCGGTGGACGAAGTGGTCACTGCCGCGCTGCAAGAAGACGTGCAAGGCATTGCCATCAGCTCGTACCAAGGCGGTCATGTGGAGTACTTCAAGTACATGGTCGATTTACTGCGTCAACGCGGCGGCGAACACATCCAAGTGTTTGGTGGCGGCGGCGGCGTGATCGTGCCGCCAGAAATTCGCGAGCTCCAAGCCTACGGCGTGACCCGCATTTACAGCCCAGAAGATGGCCAAAAGATGGGCCTGCAAGGCATGATTGGCGAGATGATCATGCGTTGCGACAAAGACTTGTCGAGCTACGCCCCATCTACCGTGAAAGAGATTCAAGGCCACGACGAAATGGCTTGGCGCAAACTGGCGCAGCTCATTACTGCTTTAGAGAACGAGAAAACCGACCCAAAGATGGTCGAAGCCGTTCGCAAAGAGTCGCTCAACCACAAAGTACCGGTACTCGGCATCACCGGCACTGGCGGTGCGGGCAAATCGTCACTCACCGACGAACTGGTGCGCCGCATCCGCTTGGACCAAGGTGATGCACTGCGCATAGCTGTGATTTCGATTGACCCCTCACGCCGCAAGAGCGGTGGCGCCTTGCTAGGCGACCGCATTCGTATGAATGCCATTTCTCCTTGGAGCAGTGGCCAGCGCGTGTTCATGCGCTCTCT
This sequence comes from Comamonadaceae bacterium, assembly GCA_947374535.1. Next base: position 1,925 of record CANCCJ010000074.1, read on the forward strand.
CGCCACACGCGACTTTGGCAGCGAGATCAGCGCGGCTTTGCCCGATGTGTTGGCCGCCACCAAGTGCGCGGGGTTCGACCTGATCATTGTGGAAACCTCGGGCATTGGCCAAGGCGACGCCGCCATCGTGCCGCATGTGGACGTGCCCATGTACGTGATGACGCCTGAATTTGGCGCCGCCAGCCAGCTTGAAAAAATCGACATGCTCGACTTTGCCGAGTTTGTGGCCATCAACAAGTTTGACCGCAAAGGCGCCAGCGATGCGCTGCGCGATGTGGCCAAGCAGGTGCAGCGCAACAAAGAAGCGTGGCACACACCGACAGAGCAAATGCCCGTGTTTGGCACCATGGCCGCGCGCTTCAACGACGACGGTGTGACCGCTCTCTACCAAGCCCTGAAAGGCCGCTTGACCGAATTGGGCCTGACCTTCAAAGAAGGTCGTTTGCCGCTGGTGGACGTGCGCCACAGCAGCAACCAAACACCCGTGGTGCCTGCCGCACGCACGCGCTACTTGGCCGAAATTACCGACACCGTGCGCGGCTACAAAAAACGCGCACGCACACAGGCCAAACTGGCCCGCGAAATTCAACAACTGCGCGAAGCGGCACGCATGCTGGCCGAAGACAAGCCAGGTCGAGCCAAAGCGTCGGAAGCCGCTATTGATTTGGCATTTGCGCGTGAAGAAAACTTAGGAGCAGCCGAGCGCAAGCTCTTGGCCCAATGGCCCGACATGCAAGCCGCTTACGCTGGTGACGAGTACGTGGTGAAGATTCGCGACAAAGAAATTCGCACCGCGCTCACCACCAAGAGCCTCTCCGGCACAGTCATTCGCAAAGTGGCGTTACCCACTTACGAAGACCATGGCGAAATTTTGAAGTGGCTCATGCTCGACAACGTGCCCGGCAGCTACCCCTACACCGCGGGCACCTTTGCCTTCAAGCGCGAGGGCGAAGACCCCACGCGCATGTTTGCCGGCGAAGGCGACCCGTTCCGCACCAACCGCCGCTTCAAACTGGTGAGCGAGGGCATGGATGCCAAGCGCTTGTCCACCGCGTTTGACTCGGTCACGCTCTATGGCAACGACCCAGACCCGCGCCCCGACATTTACGGCAAAGTGGGTAATTCGGGCGTGAACGTGGCCACGCTGGACGACATGAAGGTGCTGTACGACGGGTTTGACCTGTGCAACCCGACCACCAGCGTGTCCATGACCATCAATGGCCCTGCACCCTCCATCTTGGCGATGTTCATGAACACCGCCATCGACCAAAACATCGAAAAGTTCAAAAAGGACAACGGCCGCGACCCGACTGAAACCGAAACGGCCAAAATCAAAGAGTGGGTCATGCAGAACGTGCGCGGCACGGTGCAAGCCGACATCTTGAAAGAAGACCAAGGCCAAAACACTTGTCTGTTCAGCACTGAGTTTTCATTGAAGGTCATGGGCGACATCGCGCAGTACTTTGTGCACAACCAAGTGCGCAACTTCTACAGCGTGTCAATCAGCGGCTATCACATTGCCGAAGCGGGTGCGAACCCCATTTCTCAATTGGCGTTCACCTTGTCTAACGGCTTCACGTTTGTGGAAGCCTACTTGGCACGCGGCATGCACATTGACGACTTCGCGCCCAACCTGAGCTTCTTCTTCAGCAACGGCATGGACCCCGAGTACACCGTGATGGGCCGCGTGGCGCGCCGCATCTGGGCCGTGGCCATGAAAGAGAAATACGGTGCGAACGAGCGTTCACAAAAGCTGAAATACCACATCCAAACCTCGGGCCGTTCACTGCACGCGCAAGAGATTCAGTTCAACGATATCCGCACGACGCTGCAAGCGCTGATTGCGATTTACGACAACTGCAACTCCCTTCATACCAACGCGTTTGACGAAGCCATCACCACGCCCACCGAAGACTCGGTGCGTCGCGCCATGGCGATTCAGCTCATCATCAACCGCGAGTGGGGCTTGGCCAAAAACGAAAACCCCAACCAAGGTGCCTTCATCATCGAAGAACTCACCGAGTTGGTGGAAGAAGCCGTGCTGGCCGAATTCGAGCGCATCGCCGAGCGCGGCGGTGTGTTGGGTGCGATGGAAACGGGCTACCAACGCGGCAAGATTCAAGACGAATCGATGACCTATGAAATGCTCAAGCACACCGGCGAGCTGCCCATCATCGGCGTCAATACCTTCCGCAACCCGCATGGTGAACAAGTGATGGACAAGCTCGAACTGGCCCGCTCTACCGAAGAGGAAAAGCAAAGCCAGCTCAAGCGCTTGCAAGACTTCCACACCCGCCACAAGGCAGAAGCTGAGGTGCAACTCAAACGCCTGCAACAAGCCGTCATCGACAACGCCAACGTGTTTGAGGTGCTGATGGATGCCGTGCGCGTGTGTTCACTCGGTCAAATCACCAACGCCTTGTTTGAGGTGGGTGGGCAATACCGCCGCAACATGTAGTCGGTAATATCGGGGGATGAGCATTCGCCCCCCTTTCACCGCCCCCACCCGTCACACCGACGCCGACAGCGCCCTTGCCCAAGTGCAAGCGCTGTATCAAACGAGCCTTGACCACTTGCGCCAAGCCATGCGTGAGTTTGTGGCAGGAACACACTTTGAACAGCGCGTACGCGCGTTCTACCCGTTTGTGCGCATCCACACCAAAACAGGCGCGCTGCAAGCAGGAAGCAACGCAGCCCACCTGAGCTATGGCTTTGTGGCCGAGCCTGGCCGCTACGAAACCACGCTCACGCGCCCCGATTTGTTTGCCGCGTACTATCACGAGCAGTTCAGCTTACTGCTGCAAAACCACGGCGGCACGCTAGAGGTGGGCGTGAGCCACCAGCCTATCCCCGTGCACTTCTCGTTCGCCGACCATGACCATGTGGAAGGCGAAATGAGCGCTGAGCGCCGCCAGCTGATGCGCGAGGTGTTTGACCTGCCCGACCTCACCGCCATGGACGACGGTATTGCCAATGGCACGTTTGAGGCAAAACCCAACGAGCCCCAACCCTTGTCACTGTTCACAGCGGCACGGATGGACTATTCGCTGCAACGCCTGCGCCACTACAGCGGCACCAGCCCCGAGCATTTTCAGAACTATGTGTTGTTCACCAACTACCAGTTCTACATCGACGAGTTTGTGCGCTTAGGGCTTGAGGCCATGCAAGACCCCAACAGCGAGTACATCGCGTTTGTGGAGCCTGGCAATGTGGTGACACGCCGCGTTGGTCTGCCGACAGAGGCCAACGATGCACTCGGCAAAGTGCCACCACGTCTGCCACAAATGCCCGGCTATCACCTGGTGCGTCCCGACCACACGGGCATCACCATGGTCAACATTGGCGTGGGCCCAGCCAACGCCAAAAACATCACCGACCACATTGCCGTGCTGCGCCCGCATGCGTGGCTGATGCTAGGCCACTGCGCTGGCCTGCGCAACACGCAGCAGCTGGGCGACTACGTGCTGGCCCATGGCTATGTGCGCGAAGACCATGTGTTGGACGAAGAACTGCCGCTGTGGGTGCCCATCCCTGCACTGGCTGAAATTCAAGTTGCGTTAGAGCAGGCGGTGAAAGACATCACGCAATGCCACGGGGCCGAGCTCAAACGCATATTGCGCACGGGCACGGTGGCCAGCACCGACAACCGCAACTGGGAACTGTTGCCCGACAACACGCCCCAACGCCGCTTCAGCCAAAGTCGCGCGGTGGCGCTAGACATGGAAAGTGCCACGATTGCCGCCAACGGTTTTAGGTTCCGTGTGCCCTATGGCACGCTGCTCTGCGTGAGCGACAAACCGCTGCATGGCGAAATCAAACTGCCGGGCATGGCCAACCACTTTTACCGCGAGCGTGTGGACCAGCACCTGCGCATTGGCATGCGCGCCATCGAGTTGCTGCGCCAGCAAGGGCCAGCCCAGCTGCACAGCCGCAAGTTGCGTAGCTTTGCGGAAGTGGCGTTTCAGTAAATTGATGCCGCAATAGCAAGGAAGCCCAAGCCCTTTAAATATAAAATTAAAGTACTATTTTTTAAATAAAATGAGTATTAATTTTATATTTTTAGGATTTTGGATATGGCCTTGTCTCAACTGTCTCGTGTCGTCTTTTGCATTGTCGGTATGGGCATACTTTTGATGGCCGGCTGTAGTGGCAGTCATAGTTCAGATCAAGGACCTCTAGCAAAAATAGACAAAATATATGTGGTGGGCGACAGCTTGTCAGATGTAGGTACTTTTGGGTACAAATTCACAATTCAAAATAGCAATGATGCGAAAACTTATTTGATATGGCCTCAACTCGTGGCAAATTCCTTTGGATTCACCGGTGGCGATCAATGCAATTTTTACACTTACGAGTCCTCCTCGTTTCGCGTGAACAGTGCCAGGGGATGTACCAACTTTGCCATTGGCGGTAGCAAAATTTTTGACAGCACCCGCGACGGGGGTGCAAGCAATACACCCTCAATTAGCACGCAGTTGGCACAAAAAATTGCCACACTAGGCAACTACGCGCAAACAGACTTGGTACTCATTGAAGGTGGCGGCAATGACATAGCGGCCCTGATTGACGCGCAACTGAGCGGCACTGAAACATTTCAAATTCTTTTAGCCCAGCAGCTTGAAAGTGCCACGATCACCGACTTATTGGCCCAAGACGCCACAGGCAGCAGTGCAGCTAATTTGTATATGCGAACACTGGCCTCCAATTTTTTCCAACAAATAAAAAAACAAACTTTAGAAAAAGGGGCTACACATGTGGCCATACTCAACATACCCGACATTACCTTGACGCCGCGTTTCCAAACAACATCGCTGCTGGTCAAGGCCGCTCAAGGCGTCGCGGTAGCACAAGCCTTGCAAACAAGTATTCGTGCGTGGACTGATGCTTACAATGCCAAGTTGAAAGAATTAATTGGTAATGACAGTCGCATTGTTTTGATCGACTTCAACACCAGCTTCACGGAGGGACTGACCCACGCGTCAGTCTACAGCCTGTCTAATGTGCAAGACGCTGCTTGCCCTGCTGTAGGGTTCTCCTCTGGCTTACCCCAGTACAACCTGGCCATCTGCTCAGACACATCGCTTGATGCCATGCCCGGTAAAGCTGCGGGCTGGTGGAAAAGCTATGCGTTCTCTGATGATTTCCATCCATCACCCTACGGCCATCAACTCATTGCTATATCTATTTCACGCAGTCTGGCTCGTGCGGGATGGTTGTAGTCGCCTAAGCGTTTAAGCTGCATTCGCCATTTTTTCGCCAAGTCGCACCGACTGCCCGACTTGCCAAGCAGGATTGAACGCAATAGTGTTTTGAGGCCACAGCAACACCACAGTAGAGCCCAATAAGAAGCGACCCATTTCTTCGCCTTGCTTCAGGCTCAGGTCTTGGTCGTCATAGGTCCACTCGCGCACCTTGCCAGGGCGGGGTGGGTTGACCACGCCGTGCCACGGTGTGGCCATGCTGCCCACGATGGTGGCGCCAACCAGCACCAATACACATTGCTGAGGCACCTCACCTGAAGCCGCTGGCATGTCAAACACACACACCACGCGTTCGTTGCGCGCAAACAAACCCGGCACACCGCGTGCCGTAGCAGGGTTGACCGAAAACAAATCACCTGGCACATGAATCATGCGACGCAAGCGGCCACTGCTGGGCATGTGGATGCGGTGGTAGTCCTTGGGACTGAGGTAGATGGTGGCAAACTCGCCGTCTTGAAACTGCGCGGCCAAGGTGGCATCACCACCCACCAGCGCTTGCGTGCTGTAGCTGTGGCCTTTGGCTTGAAACACTTGGTCGCCGTCGATGTGGCCTAACTGGCTGATGGCGCCGTCTACGGGGCACACAAACGCGGCATCGGCCAAGGGGCGTGCGCCTGGCTTTAGGGCGCGGGTGAAGAAGTCGTTGAAGCTCGCGTACTGCGTGATGTCAGGCTGCGCAGCCTCGTCCATGTTGACTTGGTACTTGCCGACAAACCAGCGGATGAGCGCATGGGTCCAGCGGCCACCGCGCGCGCGCGCCACGAGGCCTGCAAATTGGGTGAGTGCCTGCTTGGGCAGGACGTATTGCAAAGCCACAAAGGTTTTTTCATTCATAACAAAGATTTTAGGCGGGCACAATCCAGCCTATGAGCACACCACTTTTTGAATGCAACCACCTCCTCAAACGCTATGGTGATAACACCGTGGTGAACGATGTGTCTTTCAGCATTGCCCCCGGCGAATGTTTGGGCGTGATTGGCCCCAACGGCGCCGGCAAAACCACCACCCTGCGCATGTGCCTAGGCCTCGCACAGCCCGATGGCGGCAACATTCATGCGTTCGGTTTGTCCATGCCGGATGATGCGCTGGCCATCAAAGCCCGCTTAGGCGTGGTGAGCCAGTTCGACACGCTAGACCCTGACTTCACTTGCGCCGAAAACCTGCTGGTGTTTGGCCGTTACTTTGGGTTGAAAAAGGCTGACATTCAAGCGCGCATTCCACAACTGCTGGAGTTCGCTGCGCTCTCGCACAAGGCCAACGCCAAGCCAGGCGAGTTGTCGGGTGGCATGAAACGCCGACTCAGCCTGGCCCGCGCGCTCATCAACAACCCCGACTTGCTGCTGCTCGACGAGCCCACCACAGGTCTCGACCCGCAAGCACGCCACCTGATGTGGGAGCGCTTGCAACAACTACTGCAACAAGGCAAATCGATTTTGCTGACCACCCACTTCATGGACGAGGCAGAACGTTTGTGCAACCGCTTGCTGGTGCTCGACCACGGCAAAAAAATTGCCGAAGGCACGCCGCGTGATTTGATTGCCAAGCACCTAGAACCCGACGTGGTGGAGGTGTATGGCAACGGCGCTTTGGCCTTGGTTGACAGCCCGATCGCCACACTCGCCCAACGCGTCGAGACCAGCGGCGAGACGGTGTTTTTCTACACCCAAGATGCCGCCCAACTGCTGCAAGGCTTAAGCGCCCACACGGGTCTGCGCACCTTGCACCGCCCGGCCAACTTGGAAGATTTGTTTTTGAAAATGACCGGACGCCAAATCCGTGAGGAAGGTTGAGTATGTTTCGTTTCTGGCCCGTCTTCCTTCGCAACCTGTTGGTATGGCGCAAGCTCGCCATACCCAGCCTCGTCGCCAACATTGCCGAACCCTTGATGTGGCTGGTGGCCTTTGGCTACGGCCTGGGTGCACTCGTTGGTGAAGTGACCTTGGGCGAAGACAAAGTACCCTACATCTTGTTCTTAGCCAGCGGCTCCATCTGCATGAGCGCCATGAACGCCGCCACGTTTGAAGCGCTGTACTCAGCCTTCTCACGCATGCATGTGCAAAAAACATGGGACGGCATCTTGAACGCCCCCATGCGCTTGGACGATGTACTGCTGGCCGAAATGCTCTGGGCCGCCTTCAAAGCGCTGTTCACCATCACCGCCATCTTGGGCGTGATGTGTACGCTGGGCATCACCCAAAGCTGGAAGCTCTTGGCTGCGTGGCCCATTCTGTTGTTCGTCGGCATCACCTTCAGTTGCATCGCGCTCATCTTCAATGCACTGGCCAAGGGCTATGACTTCTTCACCTACTACTTCACGCTGTTCCTCACGCCCATGATGTTCTTGAGCGGAGTGTTCTTCCCCCGCGATCAACTGCCGGGCATCGTGCGCGAGATCTCGGCTTGGCTGCCGCTCACTCAAGCCATCGCCTTGGTGCGGCCCTTGTTTCTCGACCAATGGCCCACGGATGTGGCGCTGCACCTAGGCGTGCTGGCGGTGTACACCGTGGTCGCGTGGAAGATCGCGCTGCATTTGACGAAAAAGCGTTTCAAGGCCTAAAGCAAGGCGCATGAAATGTAGCGAATATCGCTCAACCGTAAAAACGACCAAGCTTGTTCCCCAAAGGCACGAGCAAAGCGAAGTGCCGAAACAACCACCCGCCGGTGAATGGGCTTGGGGCGGCTGACGATTTCTGGTACCCCAGTATGAGGAAGCCGCCTCAAGCCCATTCACCGGAGCGACACCACACAAAGCCCGATCACCGTCAGCCAGACGCAACCCATCACCCGCTAATATTGGCTTTTGATTCAACCGTAAACAAGGATTTCCCAATGAGCATTCAAACCGTAGGCATCATCGGCGCTGGCACCATGGGCAACGGCATCGCACAAGCCTGTGCCGTGTCTGGCGTGAACGTGGTGATGGTCGACATTTCTGAAGCCGCTGTAGCCAAGGGCCTCGCCACCGTCGCAGGCAGCTTGGACCGTTTGATCAAGAAAGAAAAAATCACCGAAGCCGACAAAGCCGCCGCTTTGTCGCGCATCAAAACCAGCACCAGCTACGACGACCTCAAAGCGGCCCAACTGGTGATCGAAGCCGCCACCGAGAACTACGACCTCAAAGTCAAGATCGTCAAACAGCTTGACGGCATGTTGGCCCCCGAAGCCATCATCGCGTCCAACACCTCATCCATCTCCATCACCAAGCTCGCCGCCGTCACCACCCGTGCCGACCGCTTCATTGGCATGCACTTTTTCAACCCCGTGCCCATGATGGCGCTGGTGGAAATCATCCGTGGCTTGCAAACGTCGGACGCCACGCACGCTGCTGTGCACGACCTTTCTACACGCCTGGGCAAGAGCCCCATCACCGTGAAGAACGCGCCTGGCTTTGTAGTGAACCGCATCTTGGTGCCCATGATCAACGAAGCCTTCTTTGTGTTGGCCGAAGGTGTGGCCACTGCCGAAGACATCGACGCCGGCATGAAGCTCGGTTGTAACCAGCCCATCGGGCCCTTGGCTTTGGCCGACATGATTGGCCTCGATGTCTGTGTGGCCGTGATGGACGTGTACTTGCAAGAGTTTGGTGACAGCAAATACCGCGCATGCCCCTTGCTCAAAGAGATGGTCGCTGCGGGCCAATTGGGTCGCAAAACCGGCAAAGGCGTATACACCTACTAAGCCACGATTCGCCACCGCGTCGCACGTCTCGCTATGAAGTACGCCCTGCTCTCTGACGTTCACAGCAATTTGCACGCGCTCGACGCGTGTTTGGCGCATGCACAAACGCAGGGCGTGGCTCGCATTGCGCTGCTGGGTGACTTAGTGAGCTATGGTGCCTTTCCCGCTGAAGTGGTGGCGCGTTGCCAAAAGCTGCAACAAGACGGCGCCATCGTGCTGCGTGGCAACCACGAAGAGTTGATTCAGACGCACAACATCAACGCAGCCAACCCTAACCCTTCATTGGGTAGTCAAACGGCGGAGTGGACGCACGACCAGTTGTCGCACGCGCAACGGTTTTGGTTAGAGATCTTGCCGCTCACCGCGCAGGTCGACCACATGCTGTTGGTACACGCCAGTGCCGATGCGCCTGAGCGTTGGCGATATGTGGAAGACGAGCGCACGGCAGCGCTGAGCTTAGATGCCGCGTGCACTCACCCTGATGTCCGTTATGTGTTCGGTGGCCATGTGCACCATCAGTCGTTGTACTACCGCGGCACGGGTCGCCAGCTGATGGCGTTCAAACCCACGTCTGGCGTGCCCATCCCCACCCCCAAACATCGTCAATGGATTGCCACCATTGGCTCAGTCGGGCAGCCGCGGGATGGCAACCCACGCGCCATGTATGCCGTGTTTGACAGCACAGCCGCCAAGCTCACCTTCCACCGCGTGGCGTATGACCACCGCGCGGCTGCTCGTGCCGTGCGCGAAGCGGGTTTGCCCGAATTTTTTGCCCAACGCTTGGAGAGCGGCAAATGAAACGCTTAGAAGCGGGCACCGAGCTGGACGGGTTCCGCATTGGCGCTTGCTTGCACGCAGGCGGCATGGCGCATATTTACGAGGTGACCTATGCCGACGGTCGAACAGCGCCGTTCGACATGGTGATGAAGGTGCCGCGCATGACCGCAGGCGACGGCGCCGAGAACATTGTGGGCTTCGAGGTGGAGCACCAAATCTTGCAAGTGCTGCACGGCACACATGTGCCGCGCTTTGTGGCCGCAGGCGATTTGGTGAACCTACCTTACTTGGTGATGGAGCATGTGCAGGGCCAAACCTTGCAGCAAGTGCTGGACGCACACACAGAGAACCGCACCCGCGCAGACGTGGCGGACATCGCCCGGCTTGGCGCATCCATCGCCCGAGCTGCCCACAGCCTGCACCAACAAAACACCTGTCACCTCGACATCAAGCCAGCCAACGTGCTGCTGCACCCTGACGGTCACGCCGTGCTGCTGGACTTTGGTTTGTCCTGCCATGCACATTACCCCGATTTGCTGGCCGAAGAGCTGCGCAAAGCCGTGGGCTCGCCCGCATGGATTGCACCTGAGCAAGTGGTGGGTGTGCGCGGCGATCCGCGCAGCGACATCTTTGCCATCGGCGTGATGTTGTACGAATTGGCCACCAGCGAACTGCCCTTTGGCAACCCACAAACCAGCGGCGGCATGCGCCAGCGTTTGTGGATGGATCCCACCCCGCCACGCCGTCTGCGCGAAGACTTGCCCGAGTGGTTGCAAGAAGTGGTGCTGCGTTGCCTAGCGCCCGAAGCCGCC
>CANCCJ010000075.1 GCA_947374535.1 Comamonadaceae bacterium
CTCCTCAAGCTCGGCATTGATGAAAATCCGAAAAGCCTGAAATGTGCGCGTTGCAGGGTCCTTGCCCGGCTCGCGGGTTTTGACCGTGTCAGCCACGAGCTTGGCCAATTCAGAGGTGGATGTAGGCACGCCCCGTTCTTGTCGGCGAGCATCAATCGCCTTTGCAATCTGTAAAGCAAACCGTTCTTCGCCATATTCACGTATCACCTCCGCGATGTGTTGGATTTCCGCCTCGGCCAGCCACTCAGACACGCTTTGGCCACGGGTGGTGTCCATGCGCATGTCCAGAGGACCGTCGTTTCGAAAAGAGAAACCGCGTGCTGGGTTGTCAATCTGGGGTGAACTCACCCCCAAATCCATCAACACGCCGTCGATCGAGCCCGCGTCCAACTCCCCCAAGTGCGTGAAGCCTTGGTGACGAATTGAAAAACGTGGGTCTTGAATTTGCTCAGCCGCCGCAATGGCGTCTAGGTCTTTGTCAAAGGCAATCAATCGCCCTTTTGGCGAGAGCTTGGACAAGATGAGACGGGAATGCCCACCACGACCAAAGGTCGCATCTACGTAGGTTCCGTCCGGCTTGATGTCGAGGGCTTCGACAGCTTCGCTGAGTAGGACGGTGGTGTGCTGCCAGGGCGTGTCCACCGTCATCCTTTAAAAAGAAAATTCCTTGAACACATCGGGCATGTCGCCCTGCATGGCTTGGGCCTCTTGCGCCTCGTAGGTCGCCTTGTCCCAAAGTTCAAAGTGGTTACCCATACCAAGCAGCATGGTGTCTTTGCTGATGCCTGCCGCTGTGCGCAACTCTGGCGAGATGAGGACACGGCCTGTGCCATCCATCTCCACATCCATCGCGTTACCCAAGAAGATACGTTTCCACCACTGCGCACTCATCGGCAGCGCAGCAATGCGTTCACGGAACTTCTCCCACTCGGTGCGCGGGAAAATCATCAAACAGCCGTGGGGATGGCGCGTGATCGTGAGCTGCCCAGCCGCAGTCGCGCTCAAGACGTCACGATGCCGTGTAGGCACCGACAACCGACCTTTGGCGTCGAGACTCAGCGATGAAGCACCCTGAAACACGTTGGGAACCCTTTTTCCACAAGCAAACACAACAAACAACCAGCGAAAAGTACCAAAGGCACTTTCCCCCACTTAATTGCACTTATTTGCACTGTAGCAGGAAAACGAGTTCAGAACACCTGTTTTAGGAATTTTTTCAATGAAATCAACAACTTACAGCGATTTTAACATGTTCACCACACGCTAAAAATCGTTATAAATGAAGCACTTAGCAAGGGCAGTAAAAGTGGCTTATCAAGAGGCAAGGGCATAAAAAAAAGCAGGCCCAGAGACCTGCTTTTTGAGGATTTTTGGCGTTTTAGCCATCAATCTCCGAACATGCGTTGCTTAATTTCGCGACGTTCTTGCGCTTCCAGCGACAAACTGGCGGTTGGACGAGCTAACAAACGGCCCACGCCGATGGCTTCACCCGTCTCATCACAGTAGCCGTAGTCACCATCATCAATGCGATGGATGGATTGCTCGATTTTCTTAAGCAACTTGCGCTCACGGTCGCGTGTGCGCAATTCGAGGGCGTGCTCTTCTTCAATGGTCGCACGGTCAGCAGGATCAGGCACCACCACGGTGTCTTCGCGTAAATGCTCCGTGGTCTCACTGGCGTTGCTGAGCACTTCGTTTTTCAAGTTCACGAGTTTGAGTCGGAAGAAAGCCATTTGGGTGGCGTTCATGTACTCACTGTCGGGCATAGCGATGATTTCTGCATCGGTCAGTTGGTCGGCCGTTTTGGTCTTCCAGTTATTTGCGAGCTTGGCGTCTTTTTTAGGTATCACGGGAACAATGGTTGGAGCAGAGGGCGCCGTCATCGGCATAAAGCTGTTCTTGGCTGCGTTGGACGCAACCACTTGAGCTGGCGGGGGAGGAACCAAAGCCGCCATCTTGGCAGCTCTGGAGTTTTTCTTGTGCACCACGGGGGTGTATCCAGGAATGATGGGCGTCACATGCACCATGGGTGCAGGCGCTGCCGCAACAGCCTTGACTTTGGGTACTTTGGCAGGCTTGCCTGCTTTTACAGGTGTGGGCTTTGAAGCGGGCGTTTTCTTAGCGGGCGCAGCTTTGGCCGTCACCGGTTTGGTAGCCGCTTTAGGCGCAACAGGCTTAGCAGCTGCCTTCACAACGGGTTTGACCACCGGTTTGGCGGCCTTTTTCACCACGGGTTTGACTGCGGCTTTCGTGGCAACTTTGCTTGGTGCTTTAGCCGGTGTTGGCTTGGCGACTACCTTGTTCACCGTTTTGACGGGCGCTTTCGTAGGCGCTTTTTTAGCTGGCGCGGGTGCCTTTTTAGCGACCACTTTTTTAGCGGCTACCGCTTTCTTAGCTGGCACCTTTTTGGCAACCGCTTTCACAGGAGCTGCTTTTTTAGTCGCGGGTTTCGCTGCGGGCTTAACGGCTGCTTTGACAGCCTTGACGGGCGACTTGACCGCCACAGGCTTTTTAACAGCCGTCTTAGCAACCGCTTTGGGCGTGACTGCTGCTTTAGCCGCTTTTTTTGCGGGAACAGGCTTCTTAGAAGCAGTTTTGTTGGATTTAGCACTCACTGTGGGTCTCCTCGCAGTCTTCGGCCGCACGGGTGTGCTGGGTGAAGACTCATCTGAAGATGAGGCCTCACGGCTTGGAGCTGGCGCGCGGGATTGTAGCCACAAACCCCAAGGTTTCATTAAATTTGCAAAAACTGCCATATTTCATCAAACCAAAGATTGTTCAAGGCCTTGAAGCAAGATGTCTTTCGGTAAGTCAATGCCGATGAACACCATTTTGCTCATGCGCTCTTCGCCAGGCGCCCAATCTGGCCCCAGATCGCTGCCCATCAATTGATGCACGCCCTGAAAAATTACTTTTTTCTCAGTGCCCTTCATGAACAGTACGCCTTTGTAGCGCAGCATCTTGGGTCCATAAATATTGACGATGGCCCCTAAAAAGTCTTCCAACTTAGCGGGGTCGAACTGGCGCTTGGACTTGAAAACGAAACTCTTGACATCGTCATCATGGTGGTGGTGATGACCAGGACCGTGGTCATGGTCGTGCGCATGAGATGGATGGTCGCAATGCTCGCCGTGTTCATGATCGTGGTGGTCGTGCTGGTGAGATGGGTGGTCACAGTGCTCGCCATGCTGGTGGTTGTGCCCTTCATCTGCCAAAAAGTCAGGGTCGATGTCGAGCTTGGCGTTCAGGTTGAAGCCGCGCAGGTCAAACACCTCGGCCAACGACACCTCACCAAAATGCACCACTTTTTGCGGAGCGCGTGGGTTCATGTGCTTCAAGCGGTGCTGCAAGGCATCCAGCTCGGCAGGCGACACGAGGTCGGCTTTACTGATGAAGATTTGATCCGCAAAACCCACTTGGCGGCGCGCCTCTTGACGGTCATTCAACTGTTGGGCGGCGTGCTTGGCGTCGACCAAGGTCAAGATGGAGTCGAGCAAAAAGCTCTCAGCAATTTCGTCGTCCATGAAGAACGTTTGCGCCACGGGTCCGGGGTCAGCCAAGCCTGTGGTCTCGATCACCACGCGGTCAAAATTGAGCAAGCCTTTGCGCTTTTTGGCGGCCAACAGTTGCAAGGTGGTGCGCAAGTCTTCGCGGATGGTGCAGCACACGCAGCCGTTGTTCATCTGAATGATTTGCTCGTTGGTGTCCGACACCAAGATCTCGTTGTCGATGTTTTCTTCGCCAAACTCGTTTTCGATGATGGCAATCTTTTGGCCGTGCGCCTCGGTCAATACGCGCTTGAGCAAGGTGGTTTTGCCTGAGCCCAAAAAGCCGGTCAGGATGGTGGCGGGGATCAACATGAGAGAGCCTTGTGAGAAATAACTTAATTAACCCGATATTGTGGCTGAGTTGGTCTTTTCAACCAGCTCCGCGGCTTTCACCACCACCAAACCCTTGAGGTACTCCCCTTCTGGAAAGGTCAGGGTCATCGGATGGTCAGGCGCGCCTTGCATGCGCTCGCTGATGTAGCCGTCGCACGGTGCGTCAATGCCCGCCGAGGCGATGATCTTATGAAACAAATCAGCGCTGATGCCACCCGAGCAGCTGTACGTAAACAGCACGCCCCCCGGCTCCAACAGTTTGAACGCCAAACGGTTGATGTCTTTGTAAGCCCGCGCCGCGCGGTCGGCGTGCGCGGCAGACGGCGCAAACTTCGGCGGATCGAGCACGATGGCATCAAAGGTTTGACCCTCTTGAATGAACTGACGCAACGACGCATTTACATCGGCATCCATCATCGTGGTGCGTGCGGCGTCAAAGCCGTTCAGTGCCACGTTGGCTTTGGCCAACTCAATCGCAGGCCCCGATGAGTCGATGGACGTCACATGCGCCGCACCGCCCGCCAACGCCGCCACGGTAAAACCACCGGTGTAGCAATAGCAGTTCAGCACGCGCTGGAACTGCAAGCGACGGGCGTAATCGGCAAACTTCTTGCGGCTGTCGCGTTGATCTAAATAAAAACCTGTCTTGTGGCCCTCGGCCACGTCGAGCAACAACTGCCAACCGTGCTCGCGCAGCACCACGCTTGTGGCACCCTCGCCTCGCAGCCAGCCTGTGACTTCCGGCAAGCCTTCGAGCTTGCGCACGTTCGAGTCTGAGCGCTCATAAAGTTTGGTCAAGCCTGTTTGCGCCAACAACTCGTCGGCAATCACGCTTTTCCAGCGCTCGGTGCCACACGACAAAAACGATGCCACCAAGATGTCGTCATAGCGGTCCACGATGAGGCCAGGCAAACCGTCAGACTCGCCGTGAATCAAACGCACGCCATTGCTTTGAATGTCAAAACGACTACGCGCTGCAATGGCGCGAGCGATGGAGGCTTTGAAGAACGCGGCGTCAATGCGCTGGCCTTCGTCAAAACTCCAAATACGCGCGCGAATTTTGGATTCAGGGCTACACGATGCCCATCCTAAGAACTTGCCGTCGTTGGCTTCTACACGCACGGTTTCACCCGCATCGCCGCTGCCTTTGGCAATGGCACCGTCAAAAATCCACGGGTGGCGGCGCAAGGCAGAACGCTCTTTGCCTTCTCTTAACTTGATTGTTTTCATTGACTCAATTGTCGTTTGAGTCGTTGGGGGTTTGGCTTGTACGTCGTTGTTTATTTCGCTTCGCCACGTCGCGTACCGGAGCCCGCTGCGGCTCATGCGTCGCTGCGCGCCAAAATCGCCGCATCGGGCTCCGGTACACGCCATGGCTACGAGTATTTGGTAACGAAGCATTGGCAAGCCAGCACCTGTGCAAGATGACAAGAATCACGCAGGCCAACGTTGGCTAACCAACAAGGCCCAAGTCAGGGGTGGGGTAGGCGTTGAGGCGATTTTGGCGCGCAGCGACGCATGAGCCGATGCGCCTGCCCCACCCCAGACTTGGGCCGGACTTAGCTAACGAACAAAAGTTACTTTTTACGCGCCCTCGGATGCGCCGAGTCATACGCCTGCGCCAAATGTTGAAAATCCAACCGCGTGTACACCTGCGTGGTGGTGATGTTGGCGTGGCCTAGCAACTCTTGCACACCTCGCAAATCTTGGCTGGACTGCAAGAGGTGGCTGGCAAATGAGTGGCGCAGCATGTGGGGGTGCACGGGGGTGGACAAGCCTGCTTTCAAGCTGCGCTGGCGCAAGCGCTGCCAAATGGCTTGTGCAGTCAAGCGCGTGCCGTTGCGGCCTATGAACATCGCGGTTTGTTCTGCGGTGGCGGGCGTGAGGCCTTGGTCGCGCACTGCGACCCATGCCTGCATAGCATCCAAGGCTTTGCCACCCACGGGAACACTGCGGCGTTTGCTGCCTTTGCCCAGCACATGGGCTTCGCCACCGTCAAAATCAATCCATCCTTTGGCTTGTGCGCCCGCTTGTACATCAAGGCCCACCAGCTCGCCCACACGCAGGCCGCATCCATACAGCAGCTCTACCAGCGCTACATCGCGGCACTCTAGCCACGGGTCAGCGGCATCCGGTGCTGCGTGGTACTCGGCCAGTTGCACGGCGTCGTCCACGCTCAGGGCTTTGGGCAAGGGCTTGGGGGCTTTGGGGGCGCGCACGTCTTGCACGGGGTTACTGAGGACCTTGCCTTCACGGCCCAGCCACACATAAAAACCGCGCCAACCCGACAAGATGAGCGCAATGCCGCGCCCGCTGCGTCCGCCGCTGTGCATCTGCGACACCCAGCGCCGAATGTGCGTGTTTTGAACCGCCTCTAACGCCACATTGGCTTGTGCGGCGTAATCAGTGAGTTTTTGCAGGTCTAGCGTGTAGAGCGTGACCGTGCGCTCGGCTAAGCGCTTTTCAAAGCGAACGTGGTCGAGGTAGCGGGCGACCAAGTCCATGTACTTTGAATGCGTGTTGTTTTAACGCAGGCAAATTCAACGAAGGTGGGAGAGTGCCGCGCTGGCCAAGTCACCCATGCGTTCGATGATGGTGGTGCCCATGCCCTCGTAATAGCGCTGCGGATCGGGCGAGGCCAACACCAAGAGGCCAATGACGGGTTGTTCGGCGGCGGTTTGCGGTGTGTCTTCTGGGCGGGTCGCACGCAAGGCGATAAACGCGACCGACTGAACGGCTGCTGGGTCAGCCAGCCACTGCACGGCGTCGAAGTTGTTGTTCAGCCCGACGTAGGGGGTGGTCAAGGTTGCCGCGAAGTCTTTGATGGGGTCAATCACGCTTTGCGCGAAAGGCTCGATTTTGAAGTCCTCACCCACACCCCACACCTTGATGGCCACTTGGGGCACCATGAAATCGTGTTGGATGTGGTCAGCGATGGTGCTGGGCAGGTCGCGCGCGTTGTTGGTCATGAGCAAGGTTTTCACCCAGCGCTGCATGCGCTCGATCAGCACTTCGTTTTCAGTGCCGTGACGCATCATGTCCATCATGCGCAACTCCAGCGCACGAATCTTCTCGCGCATCATTTCGGCTTGGCGTTCTTGCAGGCTTACTGCGCGGTGGCTGTGCGGGCTGGTGAGTTTGACGGCGGCCAGCAACTCGGCGTGACGCTCAAAGAAGTCAGGCGTGTTCACCAAAAAGTTGGCGATGTCGTCTTCGGTGATGGGGTTCATGGCGGCGTTGTTGTTGTTGTTGTTATTCATAGTGTGTCCGGAATGGTGATATCGCCTTGAAAGACAGTGGTGGCAGGGCCCGTCATGCGCACCGAAGTGTCGCCGCCCTGCCATTCGATGGTGAGTGTGCCGCCGTGGGTTTGCACGGTCACGCGTGGGTCGAGCAGGCCCCAGCGAATGCCAGTGACCACCGCTGCACATGCGCCTGTGCCGCAGGCCAGCGTTTCGCCTGCGCCACGCTCAAACACGCGCAAGCGCACGGCACTGCGGCTGAGCACTTGCATGAAGCCCGCGTTCACACGCTTGGGGAACGCCGCGTGGTTTTCAATGAGTGGTCCTTGCTCAAGCACGGGAGAGGTATCGACATCGGCCACCACCTGCACCGCGTGCGGGTTGCCCATCGACACCACACCCACTTGGGGCGTGTCGCCGTTGCTCAACGCCAACTGCCATGCCAGCGCGTGCGCGTGCGCAGCATCGGCCGATTGGCCGTTCAAATCTAAAGGCAATGCGTATTTGGCTGCAAAAGGCACTTGGGGCAAGTCAAACACAGGCGCGCCCATGTCAACGGTCACTTGGCCATCTGGCATTTCTTGCAAAGTGATGATGCCCCCGTGCACTTTGACGCGCACGGTGGTTTTATCGGTCAGGCCCTGCTCGCGTACAAAGCGCACGAAGCAGCGTGAGCCGTTGCCGCATTGCTCCACCTCGCCGCCATCGGCGTTGTGGATGACGTATTCAAAGTCCACGTCAGGTTGTGGCGCGGGGCGCACAGTCAAGATTTGATCTGCGCCCACGCCAAAGTGGCGGTCGGCCAGAAAACGGTAGTGGGCGGGCGTGAGGTTCAATCGCTGGGTGGTCTCGTCCAAGACCACGAAGTCGTTGCCTGCACCCTGCATTTTGGTAAAGCGAATTCGCATCCTTAGATTATCGGGCACCCAGAGAAGCCTGTCGCTGAGTGGTCAGGCTTTGGACAGACTTGCGTTTATGCTGGCGCCCTCATTTCAACCAACCACAACTCTCACATGCGCATTCCTGCTTGGACCCCAGAACAAAAACACCAACCGCAAGATTTGGTTGACGCCATCCTTGCCCGTCGCGGCGGCGAGCTGATCAACCTTGATCGCGCTTTGTTGTGGAGCGAGCCCGTGGCACGCGGCTGGAACGTGTATTTGAAAAACGTGCGCACTGGCTTGCCTACCAGCCGCAAGCTGTGTGAGCTGGGCATTTGCACCGTGGCGTTGTTGACAGGCGCTCACTACGAGTACCACCACCACGCTCCCGACTTTTTGACGGCGGGTGGCACACAAGCCGAGCTAGACGCTTTGAACCGCGTGGTGCAAGGCGATGCCCGCCAACCTGTGACGGATGAAGCGCTGAGCGAAATCGAACGCTTGGTCGTGCAATACGCTGCGCAAGTCACGCTGAATGTGAAAGTAGAAGACGCACTGTTTGCAGCCCTGCAAGCACGCTTCACCACCACCGAGCTGGTCGAACTGACCATTGCGATTGCCACCTACAACATGGTGGCGCGCTTCTTGGTGGCGTTGCAAATCACGCCAGAAGGCGAGGCGTCACGTTAATCCGTTTTGATGTTGTTGTCCTTCACCACCTTAGACCAGATGTTCATCTGCTTGTCGATGAAGGTGCTGGCTTGCACCACCGTGCCGCCCGACACATCAATGCCTTGCGCGTCCAACTTCTTAGCGACCTCGGGGTTCTTCAGCACTTTGTTGAGTTCTTCGTTCATGCGCTTGACGATCTCGGGTGGCGTTTTGGCAGAAGCCATCACAGCCCACCAAGCGGGCGCTTCAAAACCGGGGTAACCGTTTTCAGCAATCGTGGGCACGTTGGGCAGATCCGCAGCACGCTTGCTGCTGGTCACAGCCAAGGGGCGCATACGACCGCTGTCAATGTGGGGTTTGGTCACAAATACAGAGCCGATGGACAAAGGCACATGGCCAGCCACCGCATCGCTCATCATGGGACCACCGCCTTTGTAGGGCACATGCGTCCATTCCACATGCGCGTCTTTGGCCAACAAGGCCATGGCCAGGTGACCCAAACTGCCATTACCGATGGAGCCAAAGCTCACATTCTTTTTGGCTTTTGCAGCGGCGATCACATCGGCAAACGTTTTGTATTCGGAGTTCACGTTGGTGGCCAAAACCATGGGTGATGTGCCGACCAACACCAAGGGAATCAAGTCCTTTTTGCTGTCAAACGGCATATTGGGGTTGAGGCTGGGGTTCACGCCGTGCGTGTCAAATACCACAGCAAAGGTGTAACCATCAGCAGGCGCTTGCACCACCGCTGCCGTGCCAATGACGCCCGATGCGCCGCCACGGTTTTCCACAATCACCGTTTGACCCAACTGCATTTGCAGGGGCTGCGCAATGATGCGCGCCACTTGATCCACCGAGCCACCAGGCGGAAACACCGCCACCAATTTGATAGGCTGTTTGCTTGGCCAAGCTTGTGCGGTGGCCAGTTGCGGCACGCTGAGGGCCGCCAAAGTGAGGGCAAAACCGAGGGCGGCTTTGAATGTGCGTCGTTGCATATAGGGAATCTCCAAGGCGTTTTATCTAGGACAAATTGTTAAGCCAAGTTCACCCCAAACGCTTGCGGCTTTTACGCAAGGGTAAACACGAGGAAAATGTGCAAATGGTCCGATCTACCCAACTCCTCCACCCCCACCAAGAACCCGTGCGCGTCTTGCCTGCAGCCACCGTGCTGCTCCTGCGCGATGGCCCGCAAGGCTTAGAAGTGCTGATGACGCGCCGATCCGTGACCGCCAGTTTTGCACCGGGCGCGTATGTGTTTCCGGGCGGTGGCATTGACGCCGCTGATGCGTTGGCCCACTCGCACGCCAAACGCCGCGCCACGCAGAGCGACTCGGCACTCACCCAAGCGATTGCCGCCATCCGCGAAAGTTTTGAAGAGCTGGGAATTTTGCTGGCCCGCCACGCCAACGGCCAAATGGCCAACGCCGCAGACATTGCCGCAATGAACCGCCATGCCCCTCCAGGCGACTTTGCCTCGCAATGCGACGCACACGGCTTGACGCTGGCCACCGACGACGTGTTTGTACTGGCTCACTGGATCACCGACCGCGATCTGCCTCGCCGCTTTGATGTGCCCTTCTTGGTGGCACGTATGCCCGATGCACAAACGCCTGTGGCCGACGAGAAAGAGCAGTTCGAGCCGGTGTGGGTACGCCCTGGCGATGCGTTAAGCCGCCATGCTGAAGGCAATTTCTTCATCATCTACCCCACCATCCGTACGCTGGAGCGTTTGCAGAGCTACGCCACGGTCGACCGCGTATTGGCTGATTGCATGAGCGAACAGCCGTGGTTCACCAGCTGTCCGCGTGGTGGCTGGTTGGCTGGGAAAGAAGCCCGCTACATGGAGCACGAAGCGCCGTTTGGCGAACTCGCCCTCACCTGCCCCGATGGGCAAATGCTTCACCACCTCGATTGGGTGACTGACCAACCCGTGCTCTTGCTGAAAAACGTGCAACGCCTCACGGCCCCCAACCCCGGCGTGATGACTGGCCCCGGCACCAACAGCTATCTGGTGGGCGACCCAGACACCGGCTACGCCGCCATCGACCCCGGCCCAGCTGACGCCGAGCACCTTGACCGCCTGTGGCGCGCAGCGGGCGGCAACATTCGCTACATCGTCTGCACCCACTCGCACCCCGACCACTCGCCGGGCGCGGCACCTTTGCAAGCCCTGTGTGCGCAGCACGGCCACAAGCCGCCCATTCTTGGCTTGGCCTCGCTCCCAAGTGCGCGAGCGCACAGCGCGTTCACACCCGACCGCGACGTGAGCGATGGCGAACGGCTGTTGCTCCTGGGCGCGGAAACCTCGCACACCCTGCGCGTGGTGCACACGCCCGGTCATGCGGCCAACCACCTGTGCTTGGTGCTCGAAGAAGACGGCTTGCTGTTCAGCGGCGACCATGTGCTCAACGGCAGCACCACCGTCATCGACCCACCCGATGGCAACATGAACGACTACCTGAATTCACTCGACAAATTGCTCGCCGCTTGCGAGCGAGACCGCATCGAGTTCATCCTCCCCGCCCACGGCTATGTGCTGGGTAATTTGTGGGGCGAGCCGCACGATGCGCGTGCGTGCATCACACACCTGCAAACGCACCGCCTCAAGCGCGAAGCCAAAATTTTGAAGGTGATGCAACAGCACCCAGACGCCAGCATGGACGATTGGGTCAGACACGCTTATGACGATGTGCCACCGCGTTTGTGGCCTGTGGCCATGCGCTCGCTGCTGGCGCATGTGGAGCGCATTCGCAGCTTGGCTTAAAACTAATCCTGCGGTTTGTCTTGCGTCGCCAAAAACACCCGCGCGATGCTGGCCGAAATTTGCGCCCATGCCTCATCGCTCAAGTGCGCGGGCTTGTTTTTACTGAACGTGATTTTTGTGTCTTTAGAAAAATCGTGCATCGCAAACACCACGCAATTGGTCGTGCCCGGCGCATTGACCGCCCACAGCGCGCCATCAAAAGCCGCTTCGATGCGGTCCACATACACATCGCGGTAGGCGCTGAAACGGTGCAGATTGGCCACGGCCACACCTCCGGTGTTCAACACGCGACGGCAATCTGAATAAAACTGGGGCGAGCACAGCTGCTCAGGCATGCCGTGAGGGTCAAAGCCATCGACAAACACCACATCAAAGGTTTGCTCGGTCTGCCCCATGAAATCTGCTGCGTCCATCTGCAGCACCTGAAAACGTGCATCGTCATCGGGAATACAAAAGCTTTGGCGCAATGCAATGACGTGTGGGTTGATCTCCACCACCGTGATGTGCGTGTGGGGCAAATGCTTGTAACAAAACTTGGCCAACGAACCGCCGCCCAAACCCACCATCAAAACACTTTTAGGTTGCGGGTGGAACAGCAGCACCCCCATCATCAAACGGGTGTATTCAAACTGCAGCTCGTCGGGCCGCGCCACGCTCATGCGGCTTTGGATGTCGATGTCGGAAAACACCATCGACTTGGCTGATGCCGTTTCGTGCACCACAGGTTTCTCAAAGCCTTCATGGGTAGCTGGGTGTGACATCTCGTTCTTTCAAAATGAGATGCACGTCAGCCCAAGCGAACAAAGGGAATCTCTGGGGGAAATAAAAGTGTGAAGCTCGCCGATACGCCGGATTCTGTGCACGCGGGTTGCCCCACGCGTGACCGTCATTAATCTGGGCCGAGGGTTACCCACTCGGCTCGGTGCTACCTACCCGCCAACTCGGCGGACCGCCTCAGCGTTGGCCTACTTGGTATTGCTGCGCGTAGAGATTGCCCGTTTCACCCGAAC
>CANCCJ010000076.1 GCA_947374535.1 Comamonadaceae bacterium
GTCGCTCTCAAAGTGATCGTCGTGTTTTTCGAACTTCCCCGCCACAGGCGTGAGTGCGCGCACGATGTCTTGCGCGACCGAAGGTTTTTCGGCAATCACGAGGGTTTTGCTCATTTCAAAGTTCCTTAAAAACTGACCACTACAATTCGCTTCTCTCGCGTGCGCACGCGCGCCCACGGGCGCGCACGCACATGCGTACGTATTTAAGTTAACAGAAAAATTCAGTGTCCAAAAAATCTTCCGCCCAGACCCCCGCGCCGATCAAAGGCCGTCGTATTCAAACCCGTCGCTCTGGTGTGCATGGCAAGGGTGTTTTCGCGCTGACTGATTTCGCCAAGGGCGAGACCATCATCGAGTACGTCGGCGAGATCATCAGCTGGAAAGAAGCGCTGCGCCGCCACCCGCACGACCCGACTGACCCCAACCACACGTTTTACTTTCACATCGACGAAACCCATGTGATTGACGCCAAGTACGGTGGCAACTCCTCGCGCTGGATCAATCACTCGTGCAAGCCTAGCTGCGAGCCCGATGAAATCGATGGTCGCATCTTCATTAAAGCCATCCGCGACATCAAGGCCGGCGAAGAGTTGAACTACGACTACGGCTTGGTCATCGACGCGCCCATGACGCCCAAGCTCAAGCTCGAATACCCCTGCTGGTGCGGTGCCAAGAAGTGCCGTGGCACTTTGTTGTCGTCCACGTCTGAGTTCCCCAAGGACGAAAAGCCCAAAGCAAAAAAGGCTGAGAAGGCGGAAAAGTCCAAAAGCAAGCCAGCCAAAGACGACAAAAAGAAGTCGTCCAAGAAAGCCGACAAGGCCAAATCTAAAAAGGCCTAAGCCGCATGATCTGGCCCGCTGAAGACCTCTGGCTCGCGATGGTTGCGAGGCAGCCAGGCTTGACGGTCGAGGTGCTGCCCGAGATCGACTCCACCAACACCGAGCTGATGCGCCGCGCACGCGCGGGCCAAACCGAGCCGGTGCTGCTGGTGGCCGAAACCCAAACCGCAGGCCGTGGCCGACTAGGCCGCCCTTGGCACGGCGAAGTGGGTCATGCCCTGACCTTCTCATTGGGGCTCATGCTCAAGCCTGCTGATTGGTCTGGCTTGTCACTGGCTGTCGGCCTGTCGCTGGCGCGCAGCTTAGACCCGCAAGGCGAGCTAGGCGTGCGTTTGAAGTGGCCCAACGACTTGTGGGTGAAGCGCCCTGATGCCCCCACGGGCTGGGGCAAATTGGCGGGTATCTTGATCGAAACAGCTTTGCCCACGGGCATGAGCTATGGCAGTGACCAAGGCCGTTTTTGCGTGGTGGGTGTGGGCATCAACATCGCCCCGCCTGTGGCCGAAGGCTTGTCTACCGCGCCATTGGGCCTGCAAGACCTGCAAAGCGGCATCACCGCACCCGAGGCCTTAACCAAAGTGGCCGAGCCCTTGTTGGCCACCTTGTTGGCGTTTGAGCGCACGGGCTTTGCACCGTTACAAAATGCTTTCAATGCACGCGATGCGCTCCACCACCTGCCCGTGACTTTGAGTGATGGTCGACACGGCGTAGCACGAGGTGTCGACGCGACAGGTGCGATGCTGGTGGACACCGAACAAGGCCAAGAGGCCATCAGCAGCGCCGAGGTGAGCGTGCGACCTGTTTAGCGCCAACTCAACAAATAAAGGTGAATGTATGAACTCGAAATTTTTTTGGCGCAACGTGGTCTACGCCTTGGCGGCCATCAACCTTTTGTTTTGGTTGTGGAACGATGGGCGCTTGAGCTTTTTAGGCCTTGGCCCCAAGCCCGTGCAAGAGCCGCACCGCGTGGAGAACCAGGTGGACCCAGAGCTGCTGACCGTCAAGCCTGCGGCGTCTGAGTCCAAATAAAGCCCAGGCCACTAGGGCACTAGGCCTGGGCTCGGCGCTTTGGCTTATTGCAAATCAAAGCGGTCGGCGTTCATCACTTTGGTCCAAGCGGCCACAAAGTCTTTGACAAACTTGCCGGCGTTGTCGTTTTGGGCATAGACCTCGGCAATGGCACGCAACTGTGAGTTGGAGCCAAACGCCAAGTCCACACGGCTGGCCGTCCACTTCAACGCGCCTGTCTTGCGGTCGCGGCCTTCAAACGCGTGGTCACCCGTGGGCCGCCAAGCCGTCGACATGTCCACCAAGTTGGTAAAGAAGTCGGTGGTCAGTTGGCCGGACCGCTGCGTGAACACACCTTGCTTGTTGCCGCCGTGGTTGGCCCCCAAAACACGCAAGCCACCCACGAGCACTGTCATTTCGGGCGCAGACAAGCCTAGCAACTGCGCTTTGTCCACCAGCATTTCTTCGGGCGAGACACGGAAGGCTTTTTGGCGGTAGTTGCGAAAGCCATCGGCTTGTGGCTCCAGCACGGCAAACGATTCGGCATCGGTTTGTTCGGGCGTGGCGTCGGTGCGGCCAGGGGCAAAAGGCACTTCCACGGGGTGGCCTGCTGCTTTGGCTGCCGCCTCAACACCTGCATTGCCAGCTAGCACGATCAGGTCGGCCATCGAGACGTGTTTGCCGCCACGGTGCGTGGTGTGAAAGCCGTTGCGAATCACATCGAGTGTGGCCAGTACACGAGCCAGCTGTTCGGGTTGATTGACTTCCCAATCTTTTTGAGGCGCTAAGCGGATGCGTGCACCATTGGCACCGCCGCGCTTATCGCTGTTGCGGAAGGTCGAAGCCGAAGCCCACGCGGTTTGTACCAATTCAGCCACCGTCAAGCCGCTGGCCAAAATTTTGTTTTTCAGCTCCGTGGCATCGCTGCGGCTGATCACGGGGTGCGTCACAGCAGGCAGCGGGTCTTGCCAAATCAAATCTTCAGCGGGTACTTCGGGGCCGAGGTAGAGGCACTTGGGCCCCATGTCGCGGTGCGTTAGCTTGAACCACGCACGGGCATACGCGTCGGCAAACTCGTCGGGGTTGGCGTAGAAGTGGCGCGAAATTTTTTCGTACGCGGGGTCAAAACGCAGCGACAAGTCGGCCGTTGTCATGTGGGGCGGGTGCTTCTTGCTGGGGTCGTGTGCGTCGACCACCATGTCTTCGGGGGCCACGTCTTTGGCACGCCATTGGATGGCTCCGGCAGCGGTGGTCATTTGCTCCCACTCGTACTTGAACAACACTTTGAAATAGCCCATGTCCCATTGCGTGGGGTTGGGTTTCCATGCGCCTTCAAAGCCGCTGGTGGTGGTGTCGCCGCCTTTGCCCGTGCCGTGGCTGTTGATCCAGCCAAAGCCCATTTCGTGCATGGGTGCGGCTTCGGGCTCGGGGCCTACTTTGGCCGCATCACCTGCGCCATGCATCTTGCCGAAGGTGTGGCCACCAGCGACCAAGGCCACGGTTTCGTAGTCGTTCATGGCCATGCGGGCGAAGGTTTCGCGCACGTCTTTGCCTGAGGCCACGGGGTCGGGTTTGCCGTCAGGGCCTTGGGGGTTCACGTAGATCAAACCCATTTGCACGGCAGCCAGTGGGTTTTCCAGATCGCGGTCGCCGCTGTAGCGACTGTTGGGCTTGTCGCTGGTGGCGAGCCATTCTTTTTCAGCGCCCCAGTACACGTCTTCTTCGGGGGCCCAAATGTCGGCGCGTCCGCCGCCGAAACCAAAGGTTTTGAAGCCCATGGTTTCCATCGCCACGTTGCCGCAGAGGATGAACAAATCGGCCCACGAAATTTGGTTGCCGTATTTTTGTTTGATCGGCCACAGTAAGCGACGGCCCTTGTCGAGATTGCCGTTGTCGGGCCAGCTGTTGAGGGGTGCAAAACGCTGGTTACCAGTGCCTGCGCCGCCACGGCCATCGGCTGTGCGGTAAGTGCCTGCTGCGTGCCACGCTAGGCGGATGAACAAACCGCCGTAGTGACCGTAGTCGGCAGGCCACCAGTCTTGGCTTTGTGTCATCAAGTCGGCCAAGTCTTTTTTGAGTGCGGCGTAGTCGAGCTTTTTGAATTCTTCGTGGTAATCAAAGCCTGCATCCATCGGGTTGGATGCCGCTTGGTGTTGATGCAAGATGGACAGGTTCAGCTGGTTGGGCCACCACTGTGCATTGGACTGGGTGCCTTGCTGTGCGCGTGTGCCGCCTGCGGCGTGGAATGGACATTTGCCGGTATCTGATGCTTGGCTCATGTGTGTCTCCTTGAGGTTAAAAATAACGGCTTGCGCTGCTTAAGATGCCTCGGCCAAATCGGCCAGCAGCTCTTGCAGGTACGCGATGAACACTTGGATGTGGCTTTCATTCATACAGGCCCCTTTTTGCTAAGTGACAGCCCAACTGTGATGCTTGCTATTCAAATAGTCCAGCATTTGTTTCTATCAATGATTTAGACCTAGCCTATGTGCGGTGCGCGTTTGACAGGCAATAAAAAAGGCAAGTGCCGAAACACTTGCCTTTTGCTGCAGAGCAGAGATCAGCGGTTTTATGCCGTGGCAGGCTGACGAATCAAATAGTCAAAGGCAGACAACGCAGCTTTAGACCCCTCACCCGCCGCAATGATGATTTGCTTGTAGGGCACGGTGGTGCAGTCACCCGCAGCAAACACGCCTGGCATGCTGGTGTGGCCTTTGGCATCGATCACGATCTCGCCAAACTTGCTCAGCTCCAAAGTGCCTTTCAAGAACTCGGTGTTGGGCACCAAACCGATTTGCACAAACACGCCTTCCAGCGCAATGTGATGCACGGTGTCGGTGGCGCGGTCTTTGTAGCTCAGGCCATTGACCTTGCCGCCTTCGCCGGTGATCTCGGTGGTTTGTGCATTGGCGTGGATGGTCACGTTGGGCAAGCTCTTGAGCTTGTTGACCAACACGGCATCGGCTTTGAGCTGGTCAGCAAACTCAATCAAGGTGACGTGTTCGACGAGGCCTGCCAAATCAATGGCGGCTTCCACGCCTGAGTTGCCGCCGCCGATCACGGACACGCGCTTGCCTTTGAACAAGGGGCCGTCGCAGTGTGGGCAGTAGGCCACGCCTTTGTTTTTGTACTCGGCTTCGCCGGGTACGTTCACATTGCGCCAGCGTGCGCCGGTGGACAAGATGACGCTTTTGGCTTTGAGCACGCCACCGTTTTCTAAGTGCACCTCAGTCATGCCGCCGGTTTGTTCGGCAGACACAATTTTGCTGGCGCGTTGCATGGCCATGATGTCTACGTTGTAGTGCTGCACTTGCGCTTCGAGGTCAGCCGCGAGTTTGGGGCCGTTGGTCTCGAGCACCGAAATGTAGTTTTCAATCGACATGGTGTCGTTCAACTGGCCGCCAAAGCGTTCAGCCGCAATACCCACGCGAATGCCTTTGCGGGCCGCATACACCGCAGCGGCAGCACCGGCGGGGCCACCGCCCACGATCAACACGTCGTAAGGGGCTTTCTCGCTCATCTTCACAGCGTCGCGCGCGGCTGCATTGGTGTCGAGCTTGGCCACGATTTCTTCTACGCTCATGCGGCCCGAGCCAAACACTTGGCCGTTCAAGAACACCATGGGCACGGCCATGATTTGGCGCTCTTCCACTTCCTTTTGGAATGCGCCGCCTTCGATCACGACCGTCTTGACCTTGGGGTTGACGATGGCCATAAGCGAGAGGGCTTGCACCACGTCGGGGCAGTTGTGGCAGCTCAAAGACATGTAGACCTCGAAGTTGAAGTCGCCATCTAAACCTTGGATAGCCTCGATCACCTCTTGCTCCACCTTGGGTGGATGACCACCGGTCCACAACAGGGCCAACACCAAAGAGGTGAACTCATGGCCCAGTGGCAAACCCGCAAAGCGCACGCCTTGTGTTTCGCCTTCGCGCACCACGGCGAAGGAGGGCTTGCGTGCATCGTTGCCTGAAGTGTCGAGCGTGACCTTGTCAGACAAGCCCACGATGGTGTTGAGCAACTCGCCCATGTCTTTGCCTGTTTCGCTGTCGTCGAGGGATGCGACCAAGCGGATGGGCTGGCGCAGCATGCCAAGGTATTGTTGAAGTTGGGCTTTGAGGGCGTCGTCGAGCATGGTGTTCTCCTATTTCGGGGTGCATTAACTCAAGGTCATGCGCTTGTGGCGCTGTCCTTGTGGGTTATAAGGTTTGGGGTGATTCGCTGAGTACAACGCACGCTGGTGTACCCATGTGCGCTGCGCTCAACGACCTGCGCTAGCAGGTGTTGATCAATTAAGGCCCTGCGTCAGCAGGGTTTAACTGGGGCAAAAATTAGATCTTGCCGACCAAGTCGATGGAAGGAGCCAAAGTCTTCGCGCCTTCTTTCCACTTCGCTGGGCACACTTGGCCTGGGTTGGCGGCGGTGTACTGAGCGGCTGTCAACTTGCGCAATGTCTCAGACACGTCGCGAGCGATTTCGTTCGAGTGCACTTCCATGGTCTTGATCATGCCTTCTGGGTTGATCACGAAGGTGCCGCGCAAAGCCAAGCCGTCTTCTTCGATGTGCACGCCAAAAGCGCGTGTCAATTTGTGTGTGGGGTCGCCGACCAATGGGAACTTGGCTTTGCCCACAGCTGGCGAAGTCTCGTGCCACACTTTGTGTGAGAAGTGGGTGTCGGTGGTGATGATGTACACCTCAGCACCGGCTTTTTGGAAAGCAGCGTAGTTGTCAGCCGCGTCTTCAATTTCTGTGGGGCAGTTGAAGGTGAATGCAGCTGGCATGAAGATGAACACGTTCCACTTGCCCTTGAGCGTGGCTTCTGTCACTTCGATGAACTTGCCGTTGTGGAAGGCTTGGTTTTTGAAAGGCTGAACTTGGGTGTTGATCAAAGACATGTGGTTTCCTTTGGTGGTTGTTAAAAACTATCGAATGAGCAAAACTCATTGACGTGAATGTTAGCCAAAAAACCTATGCCCAGTGATTGTTTGTCTCAATGAGACCGATTGAGACAGCCTTGCGCAGGAGGATTCACGGTGTCATCACTTGGTCAAAATCAATTTGCCAAAACGCGTGGTTTGCAGGCGATAGACCTCGCCCAAATGCACGATTTCTAGCACGCGCTGGCCCCTCATCAGTGCCGCACTGTCCACGCGCAAAGGCGCGACGGGCGCAGTGGCAGGCGAGGGACTTGCCGTTGCGGGTGTCTTCGGGGTGGATGCAAATGGACGTGTGCTCATGACTTCTTAAGGTTTTTGGGCGATGAAATTCACCTTGGCCAAGCCTGCGCCTTGTAAGGCGCTGAGCGTTTGCAACACGCGCTCATAGGGCACGGCACGGTCGCCGCTCAGGCGCACCACGGGTTGTGGCTCAAGTGCAGCGGCTTGTTGCGCTTGGGCTTTGAGTGCTTCGTCTTCGACGGCTTTGCCGTTCCAGTAGATGTGGCCTTGTGCGTCGATGTCCAAGCGCACGGGCTCTGCGGGCTGTTGCGGTGTGGCACTGCTCGCGCGGGGTAACACCAAGGGAATGGCGCTGTGAATGGCGGGCACGGCCAAGATGAACACAATCAACAACACGAGCATCACGTCAATCAACGGCGTCATGTTGATTTCGGTCAAAACTTCGTCATCGTCGTGGTCGGGTAAGAACGACATGCTCAAACCCCCGCGTTGTCACGCTGACCCACGCGCGCACCTGTGACCAAAAAAGCGTGCAGGTCGTGTGCGAAGCGGTTGAGACGGCCCAAGATGAATTTGTTGCCGCGCACCAGTGCGTTGTAGCCCAGCACCGCGGGCACTGCCACCACCAGGCCCAGCGCCGTCATGATCAGCGCTTCGCCAATGGGACCCGCCACACGGTCCATGCCCACTTGGCCCGACGCGCCAATGCCGATGAGGGCGTGATAAATGCCCCACACCGTGCCGAACAAGCCCACGAAAGGTGCGGTAGAGCCAATCGAGGCCAACACCGCCAAGCCTGCTTGTAAGCGGGCGGTGGAGTCGTCAATCGCGTTGCGCAAGCTGCGCGTGACCCAGTCGCTCACATCCAAGCTGTCGTGCAGTTGTTCTTGCGTGGCGCGGTGGTGGGCCGAGGCTTCATGGCCTTGTTTGGCCAAGCTATAAAACGGGTTGGCGTCTGTGGCGTGCGGCGTTGCGCCATCGAGTGCGGCTAAGCCTTCGTCTAAGTTGCTGCTGTGCCAAAACGATTCGACGTGTTGGGCCATGCGTTTCAAGCGCACGATGTCCAAGGCCTTCATCACGATGACGACCCACGACAAGACAGACATGCCCACTAAAAGCAAAGCCACGACGTGGGTGATGGCGTCACCTTGTTGCCAAAAATTCAAAATACCAGCTTGGTTTTCCATGATTTTTTCCAAAAAAATGCTTTCCGCAGGGTCGCCCCAAGGAAAGCTGCGCCCCCTTGGGGGGCAGTGAGTACACAAGGTGACGAACGTGGGGGCTCATCGTTCATTCCAAAACAAAAAGAACGGGGACGTTGAACCACATCGCCTCGGGTGTGCCAAAGCGTTGACCCGGCACAAACCGCCAGCGCATGACCGTGCGTAAGGCTTCTTGGTCTAAGCGATCAAAGCCACTGCTGGTTTTGATCTCGCCTTGTTGGGGCGAGCCATCAGCGGCCACGAACACACGAATCACCACTTGCCCTTGTTCGTTCAGGCGGCGGCTCATGCGTGGGTAAGCGGGTTTGGGGTTGTTCAAACCCTGTGCCTCACTGCTGGGCAGACTGAAGGCGGGCGCGCCTTGTGATTTGCCGGTTGGCGCGGGGGATGCTGTGGATGTGGTTTCGGCGCTGTGTGTGGCAGGCGTGGCGCTAGGGAGGGCTGGCGCTGCTTGGGTTGCCGCAGATTTGGTGGCTGCTGTCGGCATGGCAGGTGCTTGTGTTTGCCCTTTGGGCGGGGTGGGGCTGACAGGGGCGAGCACCATTTCCATGGCGATGCTTTGTTGGTTATCGATGTCCTTTGTGTTTGGCGACAGCAGCAAAGTACCGATGGCCAACAGATGCAGCATCACCACGCACAGCACCACGGTGGTGGCGGTGCGTTGTCTATCTTTGTGTGATGGTGCGTAGGTGAATTGCAGCATCAGGTGTCTGCCCACATGCGCAAGAGGTTGTGATACACGCCGGTTTGCGTGACGGCCTCTGGAATTTCGCCGTATTGGGTGCGCAAGCTCAACAGGCTCATGTCTAGCTCATACAACAAGCGGCGTTGCTCGTCGCTGCGCACCAAACTTTCGATCCAAAAAAAGCAGGCTAAACGTTCGCCGCGTGTGACGGGTTTGACTTCGTGCAAGCTGGTGCCGGGGTATATGACGATGCTGCCTGCGGGCAGCTTGATGCTTTGCTCGCCATAGGTGTCGGCAATGGTCAACTCGCCGCCGTCGTAGCTGTCGGGGTCGCTCAAAAATACGGTGCATGAAATGTCGGTGCGCACGCGTTTCTCGTGGCTCAACATGCGAATCGAGCCGTCGATGTGTTTGCCAAAGTAATTGCTGTCACCCGCATAGCGGTTAATGCGTGGTGTGTAAATTTTCTTTGGCAGCGTGGCCGAGAAAAAGGTGGCGTTGGCGTTGAGTGCCTTGAGCACCATTTCTCGAATGTTGACGGCTGCATCGCAGGTCTGTGGCAGTTGTTCGTTGTGCTTGACCATTGCCGCTTGCCGCCCCGCCGTGCCAAGGCCCGGCTCCCAAGGCGCGTCTTTGAGCCAAGCGCGGGCTTGGCTCAGCTCTTCGGGCGACAACAAATTGGGCAGGGTCAGCAGCATGTGTTTCCTTTGAAACTTAGAACTTGTAAGAGCCTGTGACCTGCACCAAGCGCCCCGCACCCGGCACGTAGTGGCCGCTGTAGAGCTGGTCGGCATAACGCTTGTCGGCCAGGTTGCTCACGTTGCCTTTGAAGGTGAGCTGTTCGTCCACGCGGTACTCGGCCATCACATCGGCGGTGGTGAAAGCGGGCGCTTCCCAGCCGGGGTTGCGGTTAGGCGTCTGTGCGCCACGGTGATTCACACCCGCACCCACACGCCATTGGCCGTTGATTTGGTAGGTGTTCCACAGCGTGGCGCTGATGCGCGGTGTGAGTGAGGGGCGTGCGCCTGTGCGTTCGTTGTCGCTGCCGGTGGGTGACTTGTAGGCTTCGTCAATGCGTGCATCTGGAATCCACATGAACGAGCCATAGGCCTCCCAGCGCGGCGTGATGCGGCCGGTGAAGTCGAGTTCCAAGCCCGTGGCGTGGCGCTTGCCCGACAGCACGGCGACGTCGACCAAGGGGTCGGTGTTGCGTTCGTGGAGTTTGGTGGAGCGAAACAGCGCGTAGCGCGTGGTGAAGTTTTTGTCTGCTGAATCGATCTTGGCCCCCAGCTCCAAATTGATGCTTTGTTCGGGTGGCACGTCGGCGTTGCTCGCGCCCAATGAGTAGGCGTCGCCGGAGGTGTTGAACGAGGTAGCGGCTGAAAAGTGGTATGACGCACGTTCGTTGGGTTGGAACAAGGCGCCCACGCGTTTGCTCCATTCGCCGATGTTCATTTTGTAATTGGCCAAGGCGCCGTTACTCATGTTGACGGCGGGTGCGCCAAAGCTGTCGTAGTTGCCGTTGAGGCTGTCGTAGCGCAAGCCACCCAACAGCTTCCAGTGCGGTGCAATTTGCACCAAGTCTTGTGCGTACACGCCCCACGCGGTGGAGGTGTATTGGTTGTTCACACGCAGGGCGCGCGCGCTTTCATTTACCCAAGCGCCATCGTCAGGTGTGCCCACAGTCGTGTTCGGTTTGATCAGGTCGACACCGCCCAAGCCTTGTGCGGCGGTACGCGCGGCATACACGGTTTTTTGCTCGCGTGCGACATCGATGCCGCTCAGCAGTTCGTGCCGCATGCCCAGCGCGTTGAACTTGGTGCTCAAGTCGCTTTGCAGATACACCGAGTCCAAGTTTTGAATTTTGTTTTGTGTGCCGCGTGTGAGTACCGTGTTTGGGCCAAAGTTAGACAAGTCTTCGCCCGCTGTCAGACGAATGGTGCTGGCGCGCTGGTCGCGTGTGTAGGCGCCACGGCGTACGCGGGTGGTGAGCTCGGTCTCGCCGTCAAAGCGGTGGGTGTGTGCCAGCGTGGCGTAGGTGGCGGTGCCATTGTTGTAGTCGCTGGCCATGCCATAGTTGCTCGTAGGGTTCACGGGCAGGAGTGTGGTGGCGCTGGCAGGGCTGGTGCTGGTGGGTTTGATCCACGGCATGCCGTAATTGATACCGTTGTTGTTTTCTAAGCGGTATAGGCTGGCGGTGAATTCATCGCGTTCGCCAATGCCCCAGCGGTAGCTACCGGCCAAGCCTTGTTTGTCGATGCTGCTGCCCGCGCCGTTGTTGTCGGCGGTGGTTTTCATGGCGCTCACGCGCAAGGCCGAGCTCTCACCGGTTTGCTGGTTGAAGTCGCCCACCACGCGGCGGTGGTTGTGGCTGCCCACGGTCATGTCGATTTGGTTCTCATCCATCAAACGCGGCACTTTGTTCACCATGTTGACGGCGCCACCTGTGGAGCCACGGCCAAACAACATGGAGGCTGAGCCGCGTAAGAGCT
This sequence comes from Comamonadaceae bacterium, assembly GCA_947374535.1. Next base: position 11,425 of record CANCCJ010000076.1, read on the forward strand.
CCACGCGGTCCAGGTTGAAGGTGTCGCGGTCATAAAACGCGGGATCGCGAATGCCGTCTACAAAAATATCACCCGTCGTTGAAAGCGCAAAGCCGCGCAAGCGAATGTCTTCTTCACCGCCCTCGGCTGCTTGGAAGGTGATACCCGCTGTTTGCTTGAGCGCGTCTTTGACGGTGTCGAGGTTGCGGTCATCCATCATGCGTTCGGTCACCACAGTGATGGATTGCGGAATGTCACGCAGTTTTTGTTGGCCTTTGCCGATGTTGGTTTCGGTGGCGCGCAAGCTGTCTTTGCCTTCGGTCACTTCGGCTTTTTCGCGCACGGTGACGGTGTTGAGGGTGTTCTCTGTCTGAGCGCGTACAGATGTTGCAAAACTAGCAGCCAAAAGCATGGCGCCCAAGGGCAACAGTTTTGAAGGTCGCGCTGCTGGTACGCGTGAGGTGCGAGGCGCAGGTTGAGACAAGCGGCGTCGTTTGAGCCGCGAACGAGTAGTCGCCATGAGACAAGCTCCTGAAAGAGGGGGCCGAGAATTTCGGCGGTCGTGATCAGAGGCTGGCTACACGCCCTTGCACAGAGGGCGACAAACACGGGGTTTGTTGGCTGGCCGAAAAAGTCAGGCGCAAAAATTTCTATGCTTTGCGCCTAAGTGCTGGGTTTACTTGAAACCCACACGGTCCAACATTTGTTGCACCTTGATTTGGTTCATGCCGACGGCGCTGATGGGCACCAGCTCGCTTTTGAAGTTGCCGCCCGTCATGGCTTTGAGGGCTGGGTTGTCCAGCTTCATGCCCTTGACCACGGGCCACTCGTTGTTGCCGTTGGCAAAGTGGTTTTGTGC
>CANCCJ010000077.1 GCA_947374535.1 Comamonadaceae bacterium
CACGTTGTGCCGAATTTGAGGTGGTCCAGCCAGGCTTGGACATTGGCGTAGTTGCGCTGCCTCGACAGTGGGAGCAAGGGTGAGTATTGTCACTTTGTTCGGCCGTTGGTGGACCGCATTCGACTACGGCATCTTGTTACCTGGGCTCGCCCGCTTGCCGATGGTTCAGGCGCGCAGTCTGGCGCGTCTACGAGGACGTTTTTACGCGCTCATCAAAAGAGACTGGCGTACGTTCTCGTTTGCAGACGATCAGCTTTACCAACGTACGTTTGACGTCTACAAGCAGTTGATGCCAAAAGCCACCGATGCGCAGTGCCACGCTCGAGTCGCTTTGCGCTATGAAGCGCAAAGCCTCGAGGAGTTAGAGGGCGCTTGTTTGCCCCTTTGCGACATTTCGACTTGGCCGCTGCGCGTTGAGGGGCTTGAGGCTGTGAATGCCTTGTTGGCTACAAAGCCGAGGATCGTGCTCTTGACGGCCCATTTTGGCAGCAGCATTCTGGGCTCAACCATGCTTGGGTGTTTGGGTATGCCCGTGCTTGGCATGAGCTCAAGTGTGGTTGATGACCCGCGTGTTCATCCTGCTATTGCGCGCTTTTACCGTCGAAAGTACGCTGCGATCACGCCTTATATGAATGGTGGTGGAATTATTGACCGTCAGGGAAATGCAGCCAAGTTTGTTCGGTTTTTGTTGCGTGGTGGCGCGGTTGGAATTGTGGGTGACTTGCCTCCTGATCCTGGTGAGCAACCTCTAGTGAAAATGTTTTTAGGCAAGCAGCGAGGGTTTGCACCAGGGGCCGTCAAGTTGGCAGAGATGACAGGGGCCAAAATATTGGCCTATGTTTGTGTGTACAGTGGTGGCGAGTATGTCTTGCGCTTTTCTGCACCTGAGCAAGATCCTTATCAGTTCATAGAAGAGGCCATCCGGAGCGAGCCATCACAGTGGTGGGCTGCGGATCTCTTGCCCCTACTACCGGAGTATTCCAATGACTAAGCTTGAGCTTAGGTCCTTTGCTGATGCCTTGCAAATTCCTTTGCATATGAGCTCGCCCGCACCTTGGGCGGGTCATACGCCTTTTGCCATGTGGTTGATGGCAAGGCTGCAGCCTCGGTTGTTTGTGGAGTTGGGCGCATATTCGGGCATCTCTTACTTAGCTTTTTGTCAAAGTGTGCGCGAACATAACTTGTCGACACAATGTGTCGCCGTTGACACATGGCAAGGTGACGCACATGCAGGCTTTTACAGCGATGCTGTGTATGAGACTCTCAAGTCCAATCACGATGATCTTTACGGACACTTCTCAACCCTGATGAGGAAGACGTTTGACGCGGCGGTGAGTGAATTTTCCGACGGCAGCATTGATTTGCTCCACATCGATGGCTTGCACACCTACGATGCTGTGCGTCATGATTTTGAAACATGGTTGCCTAAGCTGTCGTCTCGAGGCGTTGTTGTTTTTCATGATACGGCAGTCCGTAAAGATGATTTTGGCGTCTATCAGTTTTGGGATGAAATCACTTTGCGTTACCCGGGCTTTTCGTTTGAGCACAGCCATGGGTTGGGGGTATTGTTCGTAGGGGCTGAGGCGAGCGCGTTGTCTTCTTTCCTTGGGTTTGACATTACTTCACCAGAGGAGACTGCGTTGTTGCGGTCATTTTTCAGTGCGTTGGGTGCAGCACAAGAGCGCCGCGTCTCGCTGATGGTCAAAGATCACGAACTCATGTTGAAAATGCAGGAGTTGGGGGCAACGCAGCATGAGCTACGTGAGTTGCAATCTAAGCATAAATCCTTGGCTGCTGCGAGCGACCAACAGCACCAATGGATTCTGAAGCTCGACAGCGACATCCTCAGTTACCAGCAAAAGATCAATTACATCGAGTCCTCAATCTCCTGTTTGTGCAAGTTGCTCTTTAACTGCATCCGTGGGAGATTGCGTTGAGCTTTCAGACCCTGTTGCGGCGCCTGAAGACGGCGATCAGGCTCATTGCCTTGGGCGAACTGTCCTCGCTTTACGCGCGTGCGCTTTTCTTGCTGCGTGAGCGTCGGCAAGGCCGAACGGCCTTTACCGATCAGCCTAAAACCTATGCTGTGCTCACACCGCCACATACGCTCTATCTTGGGCATGCGATCCAAGCTGCATTGGCAAAAGCAGGCTTGCCTTGCGACGTATTGACGTCGCAAGATGTGTTGAGTTTTGCGAGCGAAACCGCACCCGACTTTTATTTCGTCATTGCCCCGCAAACCTTCAAACACCTGCCACCTGGCGAGCGAAGAATTGCTTTTCAAGTCGAGCAGGGCGTGAGCGACCGTTGGTTTGACCGTCGTTACCTAGACATCCTTGAGAACTCCCGTGCGACGTTGGACTACTCGCGCTTTAACTTGGCTTACTTGGCGCAACGTGGCATTGCATATCCACATGTCTACTATGCCCCTGCAGGCGGGCTGCCGGTGTATTCGTCGGGGCGGGAGCTTACGCCGAGGGGGGCGAATTTTCGGCGTCGTGTCTTGTTTTATGGGGACGCTAGTTCACCTAGGCGTAAGGAATACCTTGCCGCCCTTGGCGAACGTTTTGACTTGCAGATACTCACTAACACTTTTGGGGAAGAGGTTCAGCAAGCCATCGCAGCGGCGGCTGTCGTGGTCAATATCCACTTCTACGAAAACGCGCTGCTTGAAAGCACGCGGGTCTTTGAGTGTTTGTCCTTGGGCGCGCGCGTAGTCTCTGAACTTGCGCAGGATATTGAAGATTACGAGGGGCTAGATGCCTTCGTTGACTTTGCCCCTGTCGGTGATGTCGCCGCTTTGGTGGCTGCTGTCGAGCGTGTGTTGGCCGAATTAGATCAGCCTCAAACCGAGCAGATGCGGTCCCGACCATTACAAGTGCAGCACTTCTTACAGCAGAGCCAAGAACGTTTTGAGTTCATGCTCTGCAGGACTTTGCTTGGCGTGGGTTCTCTCAGTTACGCGCAGTTCTACGAAGCAGTCGGTCCACTCAAGACCATGGCAGATCATGGCGCGTATGCACTCAGCCTGCCCGAAACTGTGGCGAGGAGGGCTGCATTTGCAAAAGTTCGACCCTCGAACATGGAGATCTTTGACGGGTTGAGGGCGAGTCCGTCTTGGGTGGGATGTGCTCTGAGTTACAAATACCTCAGCCAGTCGGCACTGGCGTTTGGGCGTGAGAGTTTGTTGGTGTGTGAGGATGATGTGCAGCTGCCTGAGGACTTTCTCGGAACGCTAACTCAGATTGAGAGCCACTTGACCTCCCGTGCTGGGGGGTGGGACATTTTTGCGGGTTTGATTGCGCACCTTGCCCCCGATGTAGAAGTCCTCAATGTTGAGGTCGTGGGCGGGCTGACCTTTGTCACACTCAACAAAATGACATCGATGGTCTTCAACATTTACAGCCGCCGGGCCATGACGCTGATTGCGGGCTGGGATGAGACAAACCCTGATCCACACAAAAACACGATTGATCGCTATCTGGAGGCCCAACCCGACTTTAGGGTCATCACCACCCTCGAGTCACTGTTTGGCCATCGTGAGGACATGCAATCGTCCTTGTGGGGCGTTGGCAACTCGCAGTACTCAGCCTTGATTGATAAAAGTAGGGAATTGTTGCAGCGAAAAGTCCTAGCCTACTTGCAAAATCAGGGCGACTCTCGCTGACCCTCGGCTATCTCGCGCAAGATCGTGATTTTTTGAATCTTCAGGTTGTTACCGTCGCGAAGCACCAACCCTTTACCCTGAAGAAGTTGGAACACCCGAGTGACGGTTTCTCTGCTGGCGTTGATCATGATCGCTAGTTCTTGGTGAGTGGGCATGTCTGGGATAGTGTCGCTGCTAGGGGCGTGACGGCTAAGAATGGTTAACTGTGCGCATACCTTTTGCAACGGGTTGGCTAGTCCCAAGATTCGGCGCTGTTCATGCGCCACGCGCAGTTTGCGCGATAGGCGTAACACTAAGGCTTCGGCCATCGCCGGCATGGCGATCAGCATGGGACGAATCGCCTCACGCGGGATCATCAGCACGCGTGACTTGGCAATCGCCAGTACGGTCTCAGGATGCAACTCGCCGTCAACCGCACCCAGTTCGCCAAAGAAGTCCAAGGGGTCTACAAACGACGTCCCCACCTCCTTGCCGTCCATCGTAAAGTCCACGCCTTGCAAGCGGCCCTCAAGTAAGAAGCACAGGTGCTGCGGCGCCACCCCTTTATTTAAAACAACCTCACGTTTGTTATAACTCTTCACCTGTGACTGCCGAGCCAACTCTGCCAGCGTTACCAGAGGTAACGAGCGTAAGAGGGGAAGCATTTGTAGTAGCGCCGGGGCAACAGTCATTCAGTAAGCGAATAATTTTGTCATCAAACGCGAAATTATTGCCCATTTTTGGTTATTTTCTAATTAATTCATGCATTTAGCGAGGATTTGTTAGCGGCTTCTTTAGCTTTGGTTGGGCGAAATTGTGACTCGATCATGTGATCCCGAGCACATACAACGGCCCCATAGCCTGTTCAAATAATAGACATGTTGAGTCAATTACGCTTTAAAGCTGCACGTACAAAGTCCAGTCTTGGTGCATTCATTCGAGTTTTCGGATGGGCGCTGTGCTTGGCGTTGCCTGCAACCACTTGGGCGCAGTTTGACGCAGCACATAACAAAGAACCAGTGGGCGACGTCACCCTCGTTATTGGCTCAGTGCAAGTCCAGCGCGGCGAGCAGCAGCTAACCCTGTCGCGTGGCGCGTCTTTGTTAGTGGGCGACAATATCCAAACGCAAGCCAACGGCCATGTCCACTTGCGCTTTGTAGATGGCGCTCTTGTCAGCGTTCGCCCTGCCTCCTCTCTAAAAATTGTTGAATACCGTTTTGATAAGGCCAACCCAAGCGCATCCGTTGTGCGTTTCCAGCTAGACCAAGGCGTTGTTCGTGCCATCTCTGGCCAAGCCGCTGAGGCTGCAAAAGATAAATTTCGTCTCAATACCCCCCTCGCTGCGATTGGCGTCAAGGGTACAGACTTTGTGGTTGAGTCTGGCAGTGGCCGTGTCAATGCCATTGTCAACCAAGGCGCCATCATCCTGGCGCCTATTGATAGTCAGTGCCGCGCAGATGGCCTAGGCCCTTGCAACTCGATGTCGGCACGTGAACTCAGCGCATCCTTGCGTGGCATGGCGCTGACCTACAGTGCCTCCATGGCCAATCCGCAAATCTTGCCGATGGGGCAACTCAAGGGCAGTGAACTTCCCTTGGTGCCTTTTGTCCCGTTGGCCGATGCCACAGGCGTTAACTCTGGCAAAGCGCAACAAGTGCAGGTAGATAGCCAGTCCGTTGGCTCTAGCGAGCAAATTCTTCGCAAAGCCTCGCCTGAAGGCACCTTGGTTTGGGGTCGATGGGGCAATGCCAAAGACCAAGACACGCTCACTATTGCGTTTCGCGACGCCATGCAGTCACGCGCAGTCACCGTAGGCGATGGCTACTACTTCTTATTCCGCCGTGAGTCGGGTGTCGTGGACATGCTTCCTTACGACCAAGGGATGGTCAACTTTAGCCTTCAGGCCAGTCACGCCACCTATGTCGATGCGGGTAATGACGTGCGTCCTGCTTCGGTCGCTGGCGGCACCTTAGGCATCAACTTTTCTACGCATGACTTCGCCACAACACTTCAGCTCAAGTCGTCTGCTGCTGCGGACCAAGTGTTGCAATCCAGTGGCAAAGTCAACTCCACAGGCGTATTCTTGTCAGGTGCAGGCCCAGGAAACGTGGCTGGTGCGCTATCCCTCGATACGCGCCAAGCTGGCTACCTGTTCTCGCAGCCCTCAGGCAACGGTACATACCGTGGTGCCACAACGTGGGGCCGCTAAGCCAATCAACTATGCGCCAAAACGCGTCTGAACTCCTACGTCGTGCCCTGTTGCATCCAGGATGGATGCGCAGTGCTGCCGTGGCGTTGTCGCTTCTCTTGGTGATTTTGGTTGGAGTGCTCTCGCCCGGTGCACTCAACACCCTTGACGAGCGCAGTGATAACTTCACATGGCGTATGACCGACCCCCAGCGCGAAGAGCGCCGCGTGGTCGTGGTGGACATTGATGAAAAAAGCGTGCAAGCCCTCGGCCCATGGCCTTGGTCACGTCAAACCTTGGCACGGTTGGTCGACGGCTTGAACCACTACAACGTTGGCCTCAAGCTCTACGACATTGTTTTACCCGAAGCCAAGCAGGGCGATACCCAGCTACTGCAAGCCTTTGCCAGTGGCGCCCCTAACGTTTGGGGTCAAGTCTTCTCTTTGACACCAGACATCAACGTCACATCGGGTCAACCCTTCGGTGGCCTAGACCTTGGCCCTTGCCCAAGCATCGCCGCACCGGGCTATGGCTACGTGGCCAACCAAGCTAGCCTCATGGGCGGCAATGCCACCTCGGGTCACATCTCCCCCATCATTGACACCGATGGCGCCGTGCGCCGTGTGCCGGCCTTTGTTTGCTGGCAAGGTCGTAGCTACCCTTCACTGGCATTGGCAGGGCTGTTAGCTGCTGATGGCGGTGAACCACAAATTATCCGTGGCAACGCTTGGTCAGACGCGCCTTGGCGCGTTGCCCTGAGTCGATTGCCTGAAGTCTCCTTGCCCCTGAACGAGCAAGGCCAGCTCCGTGTGTCGTATCAAGTGCCACGCTCTGGCTTTGTATCCGTATCGGCTGTTGACGTCATCGAGCGTCGTGCCCCTGCCGCCATGCTGCAAGGCGTGTGGGCCCTAATAGGTTCTACCGCATTCGGTGTGGGTGACGCCATTCCAACGCCTCATGGTGGCGCTGTAGGGGGTCTTGAGGTTCATGCCCAGCTACTTGCTGCAGCCCTTGACGGACGCACCCCTTACGCCCCTCGTGCTGCTTGGGTGTGGCCTGTGGTTTCCGGCACCCTGGCACTGGCCCTATTACTCGCGTTAGCTGCTGTCGGTGAGCGCGTTGGGCCCCGTGGCCAATCGCGCCGCGCCTCTGGCTGGCTGCTTCCCATGCTTGGCCTCGTGTTGGCTGGCGCTTTCTTTGTTGTCCACGTCGTGGCCTTGCTGCACTACCAACTTTGGCTAGGCTGGGCTGCTCAGTCGATGGTCGTGGTGCTGGCGGCCGTCCTGTTGTCGGGCGTTGAGCTTGCCCGCCTGCGTTGGGAAAAAACACGTCTCTTTGATAACCTCTCTAGCTACCTTTCTGCCCCTGTGGCCAAAGAAATTGGCCTCTCAGAGCGTAGCGAAGTGGTTGAAGCCGCGCGCCGTGACGTCACCGTGCTCTGTGCTAGCCTGCGCAACTTTGGCGCCTACTCTGACACCCAGTCGCCCGAAGCCGCCGCACAGGTATTGCACCAGTTCGTGTCCTCAGTGAACCGCATAGCTCAGTCTCACGGCGGCGTACTTCAGCATGTGCATGGTGCAGACGTACTCGTTGTGTGGCCCACCCATGCGCACACCCCTGCTAACACGGTACTTGCCGCCGCACATGAACTATGGGCTGCTTGCGACGCCCTGTGCCAGCAATGGCAACCCGCACAAGACACACAGCCGTTTGGTGACGACCTGCCGCTCTTAGAGCTTGGCATCGGCATTGAAAGCGGCTGCGCCTTGGTCGGCTCAATCGGCCCCTCCGAGCGTCGCGTACACACCCTCTTGGGTGAGCCCGTGTATGTGGCCCAAGCCTTGCAAAGCATGACGGCTGAGCTGTCATACCCCATCCTAATTGGACCCCGCATCCAAGCGCAACTGCGCGAAGGAAGCCACCAACTCGCCCGCTTGGGTGAATTTTTACTGCCGGGCACCACCGCCTCACGCGTGCTACATGCCGTCGTGGTTGAATTCAATGCCGCACGTTTGCGCCTTATCATTAGGCAAGTTGATCAACAACGTTCGGCGTGATTCGGCAGCTTTTCTCCTACCTCCAATTCCTTTTACTCCTCTGCACCCTCGGCAGTGGGGTTTCTGCGCACGCGCAAAAAGTGACGCCGCCCAGCTGTCCTAGCGCCTTTGCATCTGTTGCACCGCCCGACTCGCAAATGCGCAGACGCGAGCTAGAACGCCTTCAACACTTCAGTGAATCGTGCCTTCAACGTGCCGACTTTTATGCCTACCAGGGCCAGCTCTTGCTCCTGCAGGAACGATATGCCGACGCCCTTGTTGCCCTAGAGCGCGCGCTCTTGCTCGATGGTGCCCAACCGGGCGTACAGCTTGACTACGTGCTAGCACTTGCCAAAACTGGCGACGAAGAATCTGCTCATGCCTTGGCGCAGCAAGTGCTTGACCGCTCCGATGCCCCACCTGCCATACGTGACGCACTCAAAATAGCCCTGAACGGCAACCCAAAAACAACCACCAACCCACAAGCCAAAGACCCCCAAGCCAAGACGTGGCAATGGCAGGGCAGTGTGCAAAGCATGCTTGGCAACGACAAAAACCTCAACAGCGCCACCAGCGCCGGTACTATCAACCTCACCCTGCCAAACGGCAACATCGCCCTCTTGCTTGACGAAACCAGCAAGCCAAAGTCAGGCGGCGCTTCGCTCCTTGCAGGGCAAGTGGTGGGGCAGGCCAGTACTGATGCTGGCGTACTCGTATTGCAAGGCGACTGGCGCGAACGCCTTGTCCCCGCTGGCAGCGAATATGGCTACGCCCAACAAGACGCATCGGTGCTCTTGCGCCCCTACAACGGCCAAGGCTGGGTGCAGCGCGTGGCCGTTAGCAACTTCAGCATGGGCAGGACACCCTTGTTCACAGGCTTGGCTTTGGCCGCATGGAAAGAGCAATCTGCCGCAGCCATTCACCAAGGGCTATCCAGCTGCACCTACCGCGCAGGCATAGAGGCAGAACGTCGCACTTACGCGCAAGATGCAACCCAAAATGGCTTGTACAGCAGCCTCATCAGCGCCCTACTGTGTGCGGCAGGTGACAACCAATACCAACTCGGCCTTCAAGCCGGACGCGACTGGGCCAGCTCTAGCGCACGCGCTGGCGGAGACCAAACCCGACTTGACATCAAAGCCCTGTGGGGTCGCCAATGGCCTTGGGGCCGCACCACCGCTGAGTGGATGGCCAGCAGACTGCGAGACGCTGAAGCCTACAGCGCGCTATTGGGCGGCATCACTCGAACCACGTTGCGACAAAGTGCTCGTGTTTCTGTCACAAAGAGGTTAAACTCCGAAGAGAAACCTAACAACACATGGGGCGGTATCTATTGGGTCAGTGCGTACGAAGTTTTGCGACATGCATCAACTCTGGAGCTATTCGAGCTGCGCGGAGAATCCCTTTACACCGGGTTGCGTTATGAGTTTTGATGTTTTTACGCAACAAGCCCAAAAAAGAGTGTCTTGTGTGATGCGCATCACATCGCCAAACAAGGGGTGCGCATAAACTTCAATCTAAGATTAGACGTAAAGTTGATTAGATTCACCTGAAAGTCCTTTAAAATCAGGACTTTGAGGCGAATTCATAATCTAATGGTTTGAATTCGAAGTGCGTCAGAAATGTCGCATCGGAATTTGCAAAGAATGCAGTTTGCGAGTGGGTCATTTAAGTTCTGTCTACTTTCAGGGTTACTAAAAGTAGTGAAGAGTTTAAAAGTATTCACTTTCGAATCAGAAATGCATTCGATTGAATATCTTTTATGTATATGGAAGATATTGCGTCGAGTGCAGTGGTTGGAAGCAGCCAGTGCGTTCGGTTTTCTTTGCAAAAGAAACTTTTTTTACAACCTTGATTTATTGAAAAAGGAAAAAATCAAATGGCATTTCTCCCAACAAACGCAGCCCAAGTGCAGCAGTTCGCTATGTCTTTGTACGGCTACCAAGTGGGTTCAACCACGATGGCTGCTGTGCAAGCTGACATCACCACACTCGGTGGCTTGAACAACGCCCTGAACACTTACTTCAACATCAGCTTCGGCTCATTGCCAACAGCCACTGTGGCTGCCAACTTGGTGCAAAACGTGGGCATCACCACTGGCGCTGCTGACGCAATCACATACGTGAAAGCCATCTTGGACACCACACCTGCTGCATCACGCGGCGTGGCTGTGGAAGGCATCTTGAATGCATTCTCCAAAATGACTGGCGACGCTGTTTACGGTGCTGCTGCTACTGTTTACAACAATCGCTTGACCACTGCTTTGAACTACAACGGTGCAACCGATGTGGCTGTGGGCGCAGCTTCTCCTTCACAAATCATCCCATTGACTACAGGTGCTGACGTTTTCGGCGGCACCAGCGGTGACGATACATTCCTCGCCGCTGCTGACACGCTCAATCCTCTGGACGTGATCAACGGTAGCACTGGTAACAACACACTGAAAATTGATGCAGGTTACGCACTGAAGGGTTCTATCTCCAACATCCAAAACTTGGTGTATGTGGGTGATGCGGACGGCGGTCTTACAACAATTGCAGCAAACAAAGTTGGTGGCTCGCAAACTGTTACCTTCCAAGATATCGCTAACCTGGACGATGGTGGTGTCGCCATCACTGGCTTGCAAAGCGGTAATACCGTTCGCGTGGACGGCGCAATTGGTACTGACGTCTCTAATAGCTACGTCACCATTGAAGCTACTTATGCAAAAGATGCCACGGTCGCTAACCTGGTTCTTCTCAATGCAAACGTAACTAACAACTACACGTCTGAAGCGCCACATCACTTCTTGGACTTTACAGCTGCAGGCACATCGACAGATACCCTCAAGACATTGAATGTCAGCGGTAACACGAAGTACACATCAGCATCTAACAACACCACCGTTGATTTGATCGCTCATGAAGATGACGTGAACACAATCACGACTCTGAACGTGAATTCTTACGCTGGTGGCACGTTGACCATCGATGCTTCAGACAATGCTGGCGGTGATTTTGGTCTTGGCTTAACTTTGACCACCATCGACGCCACAGCTTCTGCTGGCAAAACCACCATCAGCATCGACGGTTACGACACTGACCTGACCTACAAAGGCGGTGCATCAGATGACACCTTGGTCATGGATTTGTCCTCTTTGTCAGCCAAAGACAGCATCGTAGGCGGTGCAGGTACAGACACTCTGAGCTTGCATGTGAGCGCAGAAACTGTCGAAACTCACACAACTAACGGTACGACTGATGAAACCAGCATCACGGACCAAGGTTATGGCTTCATCAACGACACAGGTTTCGAGCAAATTGGATTCAATGGTGTTGACACCATTGATCTGAACATGGCTAAGTTGACATCTTCTTCCGTGGTCATGAACTCTAATGACTTGGAAGCTGTCGCTGTGTCCGATACCGACACATTCGTTGCCAATACTACTAACAACTGGTTCGCCTTGGATCATGCACGTTCTGTCGTGGGCCCATCTTACAGCTACACCGGTAACGGCGTGGTGAACGTGTCAGTTGGTGCTGGTAAGTATGTTGAAGTCGAGTCTGTTGTGTTGACTCATAACGACAACAACGCCATCGTGGCTGATGTCGATGGCAACTGGTTGTACAGCGACTTTGCCAAACTGGTACTCAGTGGTGCAGGCGATGTTTACTTCTGGAACAACGATGCCGAAAGCGCAGCAACCGCTGGCGGCGCAACTGTTGACGCTTCTGCAATGACAGGAACCAGTAGCCTCGAATACACAGGTAACTGGTGGCAAACTGACTACGTCACTTTGGGTGCAGGTCAAGATACAGTTTGGCTTGATGGTTCAAGCTCAACACTGTTTGACCGTGTCACAGGCTTCAGTGCTGCAGATGACGTGATCGGCTTGGTTGATGGTGCCGACGATTGGGTTGGTAAGTTGACCATCGACTCAGGTGTGACTTCTGCATCGGGTGCGATTACCAATGCATTTGCGCAAATGTCAACTAACGAAGCTGCTTACTTCCAATACGGTGGCAATACTTACGTTGCTGAATGGGATGGTTCTGATAAGTACGCAATTCAACTCGTGGGTACGTTCAACCTCACTGAAGACAACTTCACTGCTCCTTAAGCATATTTAAAAAGGCTCCGACTCCCTGTCGGGGCCTTTTTGTGCAATGAGGAAGACAAAGTCTTTTCCAAAGACCCATCGAAGCAAATAAGCAACTCCAATATAAGGAATCAGCAATGTCAATCATTCAGACAACATCAAAATCAGTCGCGCAGTTCGCCTCCGGACTCTTCGGCTACGCATTGGGTGCTCCTACCAGCAACGCCGTTTTGGCTGAGGCAGGTCTCACAGGCGTGAACACCATTTTCAACACTTACTACA